>JBFWSE010000004.1:0-63107 GCA_050248535.1 Novosphingobium sp. | reverse complement strand
CCCCCGCCGCAGCTACGTCGGGTCAGCCGACAGCGCGGCGCTGGGCTCGGCGCGGGCGGGCAAGGTCCTCGGCGGCGGCGATTTCGCGGCGGCCCGGCTGGTTCCCGACGCCGTGCGCTCGTTCACGGCAGGCCGGCCGCTAGCGATCCGCAATCCCCTTGCCGTGCGTCCCTGGCAGCACGTGCTCGAGCCGCTTTCGGGCTATCTCCTGCTGGCCGAACGGCTCCATGCCGACCGCATGTTCGCGCAAGGCTGGAACTTCGGCCCGCGCACCGACGAAAGCCGCTCGGTCGAGGATATCGCCAATCTGCTGGTGTCGCACTGGGGCCAGGGCGCGCACTGGGCGCAGGATCCGGCGGACCATCCCCACGAGGCTGCGACCCTCAAGCTCGATTGCACCAAGGCCCGGCTGGAACTGGGCTGGGAGCCGCGCCTCACA
Organism: Novosphingobium sp.; assembly: GCA_050248535.1. Taxonomy (GTDB): domain Bacteria; phylum Pseudomonadota; class Alphaproteobacteria; order Sphingomonadales; family Sphingomonadaceae; genus Novosphingobium. Next base: position 62,668 of record JBFWSE010000004.1, on the reverse strand, counting down.
GTCGAACAAGCGCTGGAAATCACCACGCAGTGGTATCTTGCCCATCATCGCGGCGAAGACCTGCGCGCGCTGACCGAGCGCCAGATCGCGGATTACTTCGCATGATGGCAAAGACCGCCTCTCCCGCCGAATTGCGGCGCTTCGCGCGCTTTCTGGGCGTCGGCGCGCTCAATACCCTGTTCGGCTATGCGCTGTTCGCCATGTTCGTGCTGCTGGGTCTGGCCAGCGGACTTGCACTCGCCCTTGCCACGGTGATCGGCGTCGCCTTCAATTTCCTGACCACCGGAAAGCTGGTGTTCGGCAATAGCGGCCATGCGGCCCTGCCGCGCTATCTCGGCGTCTATGCGGGACAGTTCCTGATCAACTGGGCGGCGCTGCACTTGCTGGAGCAGACCATGCCCACGCTTGCCGCACAGCTCATTCTGGTCGGCCCCATGGCCGTGCTGACCTATCTGGCCCTGGCGCGGTTCGTCTTTGGCGAAACACCGGGAGGCCGCCCATGACCAGACCTCTCGCCACCCGCATCCGCCGCCACGCGCTGCAAATGGTTGCTGACGCCCGCGCGTCCCACATCGGCAGCGCGTTGTCGATCGCCGACATCGTCGCCGTGCTCTATGGCCAGGTGCTGCGCTTCGATCCCGCCGATCCGGCCTGGCCGGAGCGCGACCGCTTTCTGCTCAGCAAGGGCCATGCCTGCGTCGCCGTCTATGCCGCCCTGGCCGAGGCGGGCTTCTTCCCGGCCGAAGAGCTGGCGAACTACGGCGCCGACCATTCGCAACTGATGAACCACATCAGCCACAAGGTGCCCGGTGTCGAGTTCTCCACCGGCGCATTGGGCCATGCCCTGCCCTTCGGCGTGGGCAAGGCGCTTGCGGCCAAGCGGCGCGGCGCGGTGTGGCGCACTTTCGTTTTGATGAGCGACGGCGAGCTGGGCGAAGGCAGCAACTGGGAAGCCATGATGTTCGCCGCGCACCACAAGCTCGACAATCTCGTCGCGGTAATCGACTATAACAAGCTGCAGAGCCTGACGACTGTCGCCGAAACGCTGGGCATCGAGCCCTTGACCGGCAAGTTCGAAGCCTTCGGCTGGGCGGTCGAGCAAATTGACGGCCACGACCACGAGGCGCTGGCCGAACGCCTCTCCGCCGCGCCCTGGCAACCCGGCAAGCCATCCGTCCTCGTCGCCCACACCACAAAGGGCAAGGGCGTCTCCTTCATGGAAGACAAGGTCGAGTGGCACTACCGCAGCCCCGGCGAGCAGGACCTCGCAACGGCACTGGCAGAACTGGCGGTGGCCGATGCGTAACGCCTTCATCGAAGAGCTGGTGAGCCTCGCCGCTGATAATCCGGCCATCGCCTTGGTGGTCGGCGACCTCGGCTTCAATGTGATCGAGCCTTTTGCCGACTCCTATCCCGACCGCTATATCAATGCCGGCGTCGCCGAGCAGAACATGACCGGGCTGGCAGCCGGCATGGCCTCGGAAGGCTATCACGTCTTCACCTATTCGATCGCCAATTTCCCGACGTTCCGCTGCGCCGAACAAGTGCGCAACGATGTCGCCTATCACAACCTGCCGGTGACCGTGGTGACGGTCGGCGGCGGGCTGGCCTATGGCGCGCTCGGCTATTCGCACCATGCGGTGCAGGACTATGCGCTGATGCGTTCGATGCCCAATATGCTGATCGCCGCACCGGGCGACCCGTTGGAGACCCGCGCCTGCCTGCGTTATCTGACCAGCAATCCGCAGCCGTCCTATCTGCGCCTCGGCAAGGCGGGAGAGCCGGTGTTCCACGAGGCCGAGCCCGCGATAGAGCCGGGCCGCTGGGTGCTGGTGCGACCAGTGGAGGGCGCGCGCAAGACACTGCTTTCCACCGGCGCCGCACTGGGCGCCGCCCTGCGCCGGCAGGAGCGCGAAGGTGACTGCACAGTCGCCGCGCTGCCGCTGTGGGGCATGCATACAAAGGACAGCCAAGCCGCACAGGCCGAGGCCTTCGACCAAGTCACCACGCTGGAAGACCACCTGACCGACGGCGGCTTCGGCACCTGGCTCTATGAGGCCGTCGCCCCGTCCGGGCAGGCGGGCAAGCTGCGCAGCGTGGCGCTTTCGCCCGAAGTCTGCGGCACTGTGGGCAGCCAGGCCATGCTCAACCGGCTGGGAGGGCTGGAACCATGACGAAGAAGAAAATCAGCATCGTTTCACCCTGCTGGAACGAAGAAGAGAACGTGCGCACTTGCTATGAGACTGTGCGCAAACTGTTCGAGGGCCCGCTCAAGGACTATGAGCTTGAGCATATCTTCGCCGACAACGATTCCACCGATGCGACGCCCGAGATCCTGCGCGAGATCGCGGAGAAGGATCCGCGCGTCAAAGTCATCCTCAACGCGCGCAATTTCGGCCCCTTCCGCTCACTGTTCAACGGCCTGCGCTATGCCACCGGCGATGCCGTGCTGGTCTTCCTCGCGGTCGACCTGCAGGACCCGCCCGAACTGATCGTCGATTTCGTCAAGTACTGGGAAAACGGCGCCGAGATCGTCGCCGGTGCCCGCACCAACCGGCAGGAAAGCCTGCCGCTACGCCTCTCGCGGGCGATTTTCTATCGCCTGGTCAGCCGGCTTTCGGATGTCGATATTCCGATCAACGTCGGCGAATTCCAGCTGATCGACCGCAAGGTCTGGCAGGCGCTGATGCAGCACGACGACCATTATCCCTATATCCGCGGCATCATTGCCTCGTTGGGGTTCCGCCGCATCATCGTTCCCTACACCTGGGAAGCGCGCAAGGCGGGCATTTCCAAGAATAACCTGCCGCGGCTGGTCGATCAGGCGTTGAACGGCATCTTCTCGTTCACCAATGCGCCGCTCAGGCTGTGCACTTTCATCGGCTTCGTGCTGGCGGCGGTCTGTGTGCTCTACGCGCTGGTGGCGACTGTCGCCTATTTCTTCATGCCGGGCACGGTGGAGCGCGGCGTGACCACGCTTATCGTCGCCGTGTTCTTCCTGTCGGGAGTGCAGCTCGCCTTCATTGGCATGCTCGGCGAATATGTCACGGCGATCCACGCCCAGGTCAGACGCGGCCCCGCCGTGGTCGAGCGCGAACGGCTCAACGTGCCGGAATGAGCGCGGTTCAGGAGAATTTGCTATGTTTATGTCGAAAGTGGAAGGATCGCCCTTGAACTCGCTGCAACAGATCAAGCAGGCTTGGCTTGGCGGAGACATCACCCGCGAGGACTTCTGGCGCGCCATGCAGGACCGCCATTTGCGGCTGCGCGAATATCAGGCGCTGATCCGCGAGACCGAAGTGGCGCAGATCGAGATCACCGGCGACGAGCTTCAGGTCGTCCACGCCTCGGGTGTGCGGCTGGTGTGGTATCCGGAAGACCTGCGCACCGCGCCCGATGTGCTGGTCAACAGCGGGGCCTACGAGCCTGAGGAAAGCGCGGCGCTGCTCAAGGCGGCGGCGGGCGCGAAAGTGATTTTCGACGTGGGTGCGAATATCGGTTTCTACAGCCTGAGCTGGGCCAATGGCCTGGCCCCGGGCGGCACGGTCCATTCGTTCGAGCCGGTGCCGGTGACCTATGACAGGCTCAGCCGCAACATCGAAATCAACCACCGCGGCGACACGGTTCTGGCCAACAATTTTGCGCTCGGTTCCGAGAAATCGACAGTGACGATTTTTCTGCCCGCTTTCTCCGGTTCCAGCGCCTCCTCGCTCAAGAACCTGCACCCGGAAGAGGAATCGGTGGAAGTCGAGGCGCAGGTCGAGACGCTGGACGCCTATTTCGCCGCGCGCGGACTGGACCGGCTCGATTTCATGAAGATCGACGTCGAAGGGGCGGAACTGCTGGTGCTGCAGGGCGGGCGCGAAACCCTGGCACGGCACAAGCCGCTGCTGTTCATGGAACTGCTGCGCAAGTGGGCCAAGCCGTTCGGCTATCATCCCAACGACGTGATCGCGCTGCTCGGCGAGCTGGGTTACAAGTGCTACAGCCACCAATACGGCAAGTTGGCGCGGTTCACGGAAATGACTGACGAGAGCGTCGAGACCAATTTCTTCTTCGCTCATCCCGATCACCATGGCGCATGGATGACGGCGATGGGCCTGGCCGCCTGAGACGCGCCGCGCGTGGCCTCCACTGCTTCTCCTGAACTGTCCGCCCGCGAGCGCATCGTCGCCGAAGACGTGGCCTCGGTGCTGGCCGCGCCCCTGCCCTGGCGCGAGCTGGATGGCGCCGAAGTGCTGATCACTGGGGCGGGCGGTTTCCTGGCCGGCTATCTGGTCGAAGTGCTGATGACCATGCGCCCCCTGCTCGGCTTCGGACCGAAGACCGTCGCCGGGCTGGTGCGCAATCCCGCCCGCGCCCACGCGCGTTTCGCCCATTATGCCGGGCGGCCCGAATTGAAGCTGTTCGAGGGCGACGTGAAGGATGGCGTTTCCGGCCTCGCCCCGCAATTCATCGTCCATGCCGCCAGCTACGCCAGCCCGCGGTATTATCTGACCGACCCGGTCGGCATCCTGGAGGCCAATCTCGCCGGAACCGCGGCCATGCTCGAACTGGCGCGCGAAACGCAGGGCAAGCTGCTGTTCTTCAGCACCAGCGAAGTCTACGGCCAGACCGACAAGGTGCCGACTGCCGAGGGCGACTACGGCTATCTCGATCCCACCGCCATTCGGTCCTGCTACGCCGAAAGCAAACGAGCGGCCGAAACCATGTGCGCCTGCTGGGCGCACCAGCATGGCGTCCATGCCACCATCGTGCGGCCCTTCCACACCTATGGGCCCACGGTGGCGCTCGACGATGGCCGGGTTTTCGCCGATTTCGTTTCGGACGTGCTGGCCGGGCGCGATATCGTGATGAAAAGCGAAGGCCTCGCCACGCGCGCCTTCTGCTACGTCGCCGACGCCACCGCGGGTTTCTTCACCGTTCTGCTCAAGGGCGAAAGCGGGCAGGCCTACAATGTAGGTAACGACCGCGCCGAAATCAGCATCCGCGGCCTTGCGGATACGCTGGCGGGCCTGTTTCCCGAGCGCGGGCTCAAGGTCATCACCGATCCCACGGCCAAATCGGGCGCCTATGCGGCCAGCCCGGTGATGCGCAATGCCCCAGATATCGAACGCGCCCGCGCGCTCGGCTGGGCGCCGCAGACGCCGCTGGAACAGGGTTTCCGGCGCATGGTGCTCAGTTATCTGTGAATGGCGCGCCGTGGCGGTTGACTGCGACCGGCGAATGCCAGAGGCGCTAGGCAGTTTCGCTTATGCAGGTGACACCAGATGACTGACGCCAAGCGGGGGGAAATCCTCCGCCTCGCCAGGGAATATCACGAGGCGCGCCCCGCGCCGAAGTTCGTTCCCGGCGAGACCTACATTCCCCCCTCGGGCAAGGTCATGGACGGGGACGACTGCGCCAACCTGATCGACGCCTCGCTCGACATGTGGCTGACTGCCGGGCGCTATGCCGAACAGTTCGAGACAGACCTCGCCGCCAAGTTCGGACGGCGCTATTCCAAGCTGACGGTCTCCGGTTCAGCGGCCAATCTGCTGGCCTTCGCCTGCCTGACTTCGTGGAAACTGGGCGACAAGGCGCTCAAGCCCGGCGATGAAGTGATCACTGTCGCCGCCGGCTTTCCCACCACGGTCGCGCCCATCGTCCAATATGGCTGCATTCCGGTTTTCGTCGATGTCGATGTCGCCACCCACAATGTCGATGTCGATCTGCTGGAGGCCGCCATCGGCGAGAAGACCCGCGCCGTGATGATTGCCCATTCGCTGGGCAATCCCTTCGACGTCGCGCGCGTCGCCAAGTTGTGCAAGCAGCACGGCCTGTGGCTGATCGAGGACTGTTGCGACGCCTTTGGCGCCTATGTCGACGGCAAACATGTCGGCACTTTCGGCGATGTCGCCACACTCAGTTTCTACCCCGCGCACCATATCACCATGGGCGAAGGCGGCGCGGTGCTGGTCGACAGCCCCTTGCTTGCCAAGGTAGCCGAGAGTTTCCGCGACTGGGGCCGTGACTGCTATTGCAAGCCGGGAGTCGACAACACCTGCAACAAGCGGTTCGGCTGGAAGCTGGGCGAACTGCCCAAGGGCTATGACCACAAGTACACCTACAGCCACATCGGCTATAACCTGAAAGTCAGCGACATGCAGGCCGCGGTCGGCCTCAGCCAGCTGGGCAAGCTCGACCGCTTCGTCGCGCGCCGGCGCGAGAACTTCGCGGGGCTACAACAGCGTTTGCGCGCGCGCGGGCTCGACGAACTGTTCCACTTGCCCGAACCCACGCCCGGCACCGAGCCGAGCTGGTTCGGTTATCTGCTGACCGTGCGCGATGGCACGGGAATCAGCCGCAATCTGCTCACCAAGACGCTGGAAGAGCGCAAGGTTGGCACCCGGCTGCTGTTCGCCGGCAACCTGACTAAGCAACCGGCTTTCCGCGACGTCGAATACCGCATCCACGGCACGCTGGTGAACACAGACAAGATCATGAACGACAGCTTCTGGCTCGGCGTCTGGCCCGGTCTGGGCGAGGCGCATCTGGATTATATGGTCGAGACGCTGGACGGCATTGCGCGGAAACTAGCCGCATAACACCCTGCGTTGCGCCCCGGGGTAATCGGGTGTGACGGCTGGCAAATGGAACACGCCACGCTGAAAGGCGAAGTAGGCCTCGTCCGATCCTGCCGTCGTCCCAGATGGCGATTGTCGCCCCCGTCCTTCGCCAAACGCGCAGGGTTGGCCTGGCCGATACCAAATGCCCGGCTGGTATCTGCGACCGTCTTGAACTTTGCGTTCTTTTTGAACCTCCGTCCGCGGCTTGACGAAATAAACCGTACCGTTCAGTTTAATTAACCGGCGAATCGGTTTGGTTCAAACGATTGATCCGCCGGCCCGGCAATGGGGAGGCAATGTGCGCGTAAAAACCGATGCCCGCCGCAGCGTTATCGTAGCGGCGGCGTGGGAGGCTTTCAGGGACAATGGGTTCGAGCGGACCACCATGTCCGATATCAACGCGCGTGCCGGCGGATCGAAGGCCACGCTCTACAGCTACTTCGCCTCCAAGGACGATCTTTTCGCCGCTGCGCTCGAATATGGCTTGCAGGAGAGCACGCAAGAGCCGTTCAGGCAGCTGGCGGGAAGCGGGGAGCTGGCCGCACGGCTGATTCGCTTTGCCCGCGCCTATATGGACAGCCGCCTGCTGCCGGACATGATCGCCATCGACCGCATCCTGATAGCCGAGGCAGGACGATCGGATGTCTATGCGGCAGTGCGCGAAAAATCATACCTCAAGCGACGCATGATCGCCGGCCTGATCGAACCGGAAATGGCGGCGGGCCGCTTGCGCGATGCCGATCCGATCAGGGCGGCGATTCATTTGCTTGCGCTTATCGAGGCCGATGTCCTCGACCGCCACCTCCATGGCGATACGACTTTGACCCCGCAAGCCATCGACGAGCAGGTTCACCAGGGCGTTGATACATTCCTGCGCGCCTATGCGGCGGATTGATCGGAGCCGATGATGAACAAACTGATCATTCAGGTACGCGTCAACGAAGGGCAGATGCGCAGCGCCAATCCGCATGTGCCCTATAGCCCCGAAGAGATTGCCGGGACCGTGGTCGAATGTTGGCGCGCCGGGGCTTCGGTGGTGCACTGGCATGCGCGCGAAACCAAGAGCGGCGCCATGTCGACCGATGCCGCGCTCTATGCCGAGGCCGCCCGTCTGATCAAACGCGAGTGCGACATCGTGCTGTTCCCGACGCTGGGCGCCAATGCCCTGCCGACAGTGCAGGAACGCATTGCCCACATCGTCGAAATGGCGAAGGACCCCGCGACCAGGCCCGATTGCGTTCCCGCCGACATGATCACTACCAACATGGATTTCTTCGATCGCGAGCGAAAGCAATTCCGCGGCAGCCGCGACCGCATCTATCTCAACACCACCAGGATGCTCGAGGAGCTGTGCGAGAGCGTCAAGGCTGCCGGCGTCAGGCCGGTGGCGATGATGTGGAACATTGCCGGAATCAGGCTGACTCAGGCCTTCATCGAAATGGGCCATTTCGTCGAGCCCTTGATGTGCGAATTCACCACATTCGGCGAAGGCTTCGAGGAATACGGCCACCCCGCCACCATTCAGGGCCTGCAGGCGCTGATCGATTTCATTCCCGAGGGTGCGGACTGGCACTGGATGGTCAGCACCATTGGCGCCAATCCCTTCCCGCTCTATGCCTATGCCATCGCCAAGGGCGGACATGTCGCAGTGGGTCTGGGCGATCATCCCTATCCCGAGTTCGACCTGCCGACGAATGCACAGCTGGTGGCGCGGGTGGCCGATATGGCCAAGAGCATGGGGCGCGAGACTTCGACGGCTGCCGAAACGCGTCAGCTCTTCGGCTTTGCGGCCAGTTAGGAAAGGCAGGCACAATGGCTACCATGACCAGTCTCTCGTGCGAACGCGTCTCGGGCAACATCGGCGCCTGGGTGCGCGGCTTCGACCTGGGAGCACCCGACAATCCGGCCCATGCCGACATGCTGCAACATGCGCTGGCGGAACATGGCGTGCTGTTCTTCGATTTCGGCCGCCTGCCCAGTTTCGAGGAATACCATGGATTCGCCGGTCTGTTCGGCAAGGTCCAGGGCAAGTTCGACCAGATCGTCAAGGACCGCAAGGGGCCGGAAACGCCCTTCATCGATTCCGCCCGCAATCCGATGAAGGAGTTCCGCATCAACCACTGGCACAGCGACGGCGGCCCGTTACCGGTGCCGCCGCTGGCCGCGATCCTGATGGCCTACGAAGTGCCCGAAGCGGGCGGCGACACCATGTGGGCGAGCATGTATGCCGCCTACGATGCGCTCTCGCCGCACATGCAGCGCATGCTCGACGGCATGAAGATCGTGAACAACAATGTCCGCACCACCTTCCTCGAGCCCAAGGAGCACATTCACCCGGCAGTGGTGGTCAATCCGATTACCGGGCGCAAATGCCTGTTCGTCGATTCCAACTATACCGCGCGGTTCGTCGATGTTCCCGAGAAGGAAAGCGACACACTGCTCAATTTCCTGTTCGAGCACATCAACACGCCGGAATTCCATGTGCGCCTGCGCTGGAAGCCTGGCTATTGCGCGGTCTGGCACCAGCAGGTGACCAAGCATCGCGGCGTCGCCGATTTCACCGGCACCCGCATATTGCAGCGCCATACGGTGGACGGCGCCCCCCTGATCGGAGCTTCGGCATGACAACCGGCGATTACCAGCCATTTGGGCTGCTCAAGGGCAAGGCGGCGGTGATAACCGGCGCCGGGCAGGGAATCGGCCGTGACATTGCCCGGCTGTTCGTGGCCGAAGGGGCGAAAGTCCTGGTCAGCGACATCAGCGGCGCTGAGAACCAAACCGCCGCCGAACTGGGCGAAGCGGCGCTCGCCATCCATTGCGACGTGTCGCGCGAGGCCGATATCGAGGCCATGTTCGCCCGCGCGTTCGAGACCTTCGGCAGGATTGACGCATCGATCCATGTCGCGGGCAATCCCGGCGGACGCTGGGGCGAGGAGATCACCGAGGAGGAATTCGAGGCGATCACGAACACCCACCTCAAGGGCATGATGTTCTGCTGCAAACACGCGGCGTGCGCGATGGCGCCGGCGGGCGGCGGCTCGATCGTCAATTTCTCCTCGACCGCCTCGATCAATTACGATCCGCTGATTTCGCTGGCCTATTCCTCGGCCAAGGCGGGGATCAATTCGCTGACAAAGGGCTTTGCCGGCAAGTATGGTCCACAAGGAGTTCGCGTCAACGCCATCGCGCCGGGCTTCACGCTCAGCACCAAGACTCTCGAAGCGCCCGAACAGGTGATCGAGAGCCTCAGCGCCCGCGCCATGCTAGCCCGCGCGGGGCAGAGCGAGGAGCAAGCCAAGGTCGCACTGGTCCTCGCGTCCGACCTGTCGTCCTTCGTCAGCGGCGTGACCATTCCGGTCGATGGCGGCTGGACTGCGAAACTGGCGTAAAATCGAATAAATCGGGAGAGTAACATGGCCGTAATGACCCAGGATCAGCGCGAAGCCGCCGACAAGCGCGTGCGCGAGCAGCTCGGCCTGCCGATGATGGGGAGCAATCCCAACGGCTCGGCCTCGGACGACACCATGCAGATCGAAAGCGAGATCATCGGCGCGATGACCTATGCTTTCGGCGAGATCTGGGGTCGCCCCGGCCTGCCGATCCGCGAGCGCTGCTTCATCACCCTGGGCGCGCTGACCGCGAAGTACCAGCTCGGCCCGCTCGCCGACTATGTCCGCGCCTCGCTCAAGGTGGGTCTGACGCCGAGCGAAATTCTCGAGACCTTCCTGCAGGTCGCCAGCTACTCCGGTTTCACTGCCGCGAGCGAAGCGATGAACGTCGCGCGGCGGGTGTTCGAGGAAGAGGGGCTGACCAAGCCGGGGGCGGACATACATCCCGTCGCGCCAATGGATCACACCGACCGCCGCAATGCGATGATCCGTGTGTCGATGGAATGCGGCATGGGCCGCCACGCGGCCAACGATCCGGATGCGGCGCCGCTTCAATACCTCAAGTCCGGCGTCTGGACCGCCAAGGCCAAGGACCTGCCAGTCGAGAATGACTTCAACATGACTGGCGGCGAATTCGGCTATGGCGAATGCTGGGGCCGTCCGACGCTCGGTTTCCGCATCCGCTGCCTGATCACTGTCGCCGGACTGCAGGCGCTGTTCGCCAACGACCAGCTCTGCTTCCACATCAACACCGCCTTGAACGTGGGCATTACGCCCGAGGAGCTGCACGAAGTGCTGGCCCACGTCGGCATCTATGCGGGCATCGCCAACTGGCGCAATGCGGCCAATGTCGCGCGCGAGGTGTTCCTGCAACGCGGGGTCGTCGAACTGGCCTGACGCGCCGCGCGGCGGTCAGTTTACCACCAGATCTTCACCAAAATAGGGCTTGAGCCCGGCGTCGGTCTGGTTGGGCACCGGGCGGCGCGGGTCGTAGAGCCAGTTCCACATGCGGCGATAGTCGACCGGGCCATTGACTGCCGAGCGGCCATGCTCGTTGCGGTAATAGTTCTTCACGCGCGGATCCATGTAGATCATCCGCTTTTCCGCACGGTCCAATTCGTCGTTGAACCGCCAATAGGCCTCGGGCCTGACGTCCACCGCGTGCTTTTCCCGCTCGATCAGGCCGGCAATGCAGCGAAGCGCGAAACGGATTTCGATTTCCAGCAAGTCGATGATCTGGAAGCCGCCGAAATTGTTGGTGTTGGGGCCATAGGCCATGAAGAAGTTCGGGAAGCCCGGCAACATCGAGCCGATATAGGCGCGCGCGCCGTCTTTGGCCCACAGTTCCTCCACCTTGGCCCCGTCGCGCCCGCGCACTTCCATCGGCCAGAGGAAATCGTTGGCCCGAAAGCCGGTCGCATAGACGATGATGTCGAACGGGATTTCCTTGCCGGCCGAGACAATGCCGTTGGGCGTGATGCGCTCGATTCCTTCGGTCACCAGGGTCACATTGTCGCGCATCAGCGCTTCGAAAATGCTGTCTTCGGTGTCGATCATGATCGGGCGCGAGGACATCGGCGGGGCCGGCGGGATCATCTTCTCGATCAGGTCCGGACGGCCCTCCAGCTTCTTGCTGAGCCAGGCGATGCGCGCATCCCGGCTCGCCTTGTTGGGCGCGCTGCGGGCGTGGGGATCGACGAAATCGGGGTCGGCCGTGGACGAGGGTCCGACATTCTGCGGACCATAGAGCCAGCTTAGCCGGAACCGTGCGAACTCGGCATACCAGGGGAAGTTCTGGTCCAGCCAGACCGATTGTTCGGGCAGCGGCCTGACATACATCTCGTTTTCGAAGCACCAGCTGGGCGTGCGCTGGAACAGATGCACGTGGCCCGCGACTTTCGCCAGTTCCGGCGTCGTCTGGTAGCTCGAAGCGCCCGAACCGATCACGGCCACGCGCTTGCCTGCAATATCGGCCTCTTCGGGCCACATCGCGGTATGCCAGCTTTGCCCCTGGAACATCTTCATGCCTTCGATCTCGGGCATGTTCGGCCGCGACAGGAAGCCGACGCAGCTGATCACCGCGTTGAACTTCCAGCTCTTGCGGCCTTCGGGCGTCTCGGCTTCGACATCCCAGACCTGTTCGGCCTCGTTCCAGATCGTGCGCTTGACCTCGGTGTGGAACCGGATCTTCTCGCGGACCCCGAAGGTATCGGCCACCCAGCGCATATATTTCATGTTCTCGTCGCGCGGGCAGAAATTGTAGGGATAGGAAAAGCCGGTGCCGAACAGGTGGGTGTAGCTGCGGCTGGGCGAATCAACCCGCGCGCCGGGATAGCGGTTTTCATACCAGCAGCCGCCAACGTCGTCGTTCTTCTCGAGGATGACATAGGGAATCCCTGCGCGCTCGAGGTGAACCCCCGCATCCAGCCCCGACAGGCCGGAACCGATAATGCCGACCAGAAAGGCCTCGCGTTTCTTCGCCGGCGGTGGCTCCTTCCAGTCGATGCCGCGCACGAAGGGATAGAGCGCGCTGGTTTCCACCCACATGTCCCATTCCGCCTCAGGCACCGGCTGCCCGGCGGTGAGCGGAAAGCTCTGCTTCAGCCGCTCGACCGGGCCGAAGCCGATCTCCGGCGCGCCGGCATCGCGGTGAGCCTTGAGGTAGGCCGATGCCCTGGCGCGCAGCAGGGCAATGTCGCCCTCGTCCTGCACCATCTGGATGCCGCCTGCCGCCGTATAGGCCCCCGGCACGCCCAAGGGAGCGACCTTGGTGGCAAGCACTGCTTCGTCGGCCGTCAACTGGTAGAGCAGCCCGCGCAGCACCATCGGGTCCGCATATTGGACCGCATCGTCGATGGTCTCGTCGCTGGCCGAAAGCAGGGCCTCGTGCTTCGCCATGGGTCTTCCTCCCCGGTGCATGTCTCCCGATTGCTGCAGACTGGCATATTTTCGTGACGGCGCAAGGTAGCAGAGACGCCAGAGATGCGGTCACAAACTCCAATTGGCTCAATGAAAGTCGCGCGACCTGGGCAGCACGCGCACGTTCCTTGGATGCCCGTGGCGGGCATAGGCGGGGCTCTTCACCGCATCGCCGCGCGAATGGTCCGGACGAAGCGGCTCGCCCTCCGACAGGCGCGAGAGGGCATGGCTGGCGTCAATCACCCGCCTGGCCATCAGGTGGACGACATTCTCCTTGCTGCGCTGCACCTCGCCCTCGATCACCATCAACCGCGAGGCCATCACCACGCGGCGCTGTTTCTCCATGTCGCGCGCCCACAGCAGGGCATTCACCACGCCGGTTTCGTCCTCGATGGTGATGAACACGGCATTGCCCTTGCCCGGCCGCTGGCGGACCAGCACCACGCCGGCCGTGCGCACTTTCGCCCCGTCTTTCGCCGCATTGACCGAAGCGCAGTCGATCACCCCCTGCCCCGCAAAATGCCCGCGCAGGAACTGCATCGGATGGCCTTTGAGCGACAGACGATGGGTCTGGTAATCGGCGACCACTTCCTCGGCAGGCAGCATCGGTGGCAGTTCGGGATCGGGCTCCGCGCCCAGCTCGGGCGCACCCTGCGCGGCGAACAAGGGCAGTTGTTCGGGCGGCAGACGGCGCACGTCCCACCCGGCCTCGCGCCGCCCCTTGCCCAGCGAACCCAGCGCGTCGGCATCGGCGAGCATGCGCATGGCCTGGGCGGACAGGGCGGCGCGGCGGGCGAGGTCTTCGATGCTGGCGAAGGGGGCTTCTGCGCGGGCCTGGGTTAGCGCCTCGGCCCAGGCTTGGCGAAAATGATCGATCTGGCGCAGGCCGAGGCGGAGGGAAAGCGCCGGGCCTGTGGCCACGGCACAGCATTCCCCCCTCCCGCTTGCGGGAGGGGATTCCAGCGTGCTGTCCCACCCGCTCGCCCCCACATCGATCCCCCGCACTTCCACCCCATGCTCCTGCGCATCGCGAACCAGCTGCGCCGGCGCATAAAATCCCATCGGCTGGCTGTTGAGCAGCGCGCAGGTGAACACCGCCGGATAGTGGCACTTCAGCCAGGCCGAGACATAGGCCAGCCAGGCGAAGGCCTGGGCGTGGCTTTCGGGAAAGCCGTATTCGCCGAAGCCCTTGATCTGTTCGAAACAGCGTTCGGCGAAGTCGAGCGGATAGCCGCGCGAGACCATGCCTTCGATTAGGCGCGTCTGGTAATTGTGGATGGTGCCGTGGTTGCGGAAAGTCGCCATGGCGCGGCGCAGCCCGTCGGCCTCGGCGGGGGTGAAGCCGGCCGCGACAATGGCGAGCTTCATTGCCTGTTCCTGGAACAGCGGCACCCCCAGCGTCTTTTCCAGCACCGAGCGGATTTCGCCGGGCGGGCCGGGGTATTCGATGGCCTCCTCGCCATTGCGCCGCCTGAGATAGGGATGGACCATGCCGCCCTGAATCGGCCCGGGCCGCACGATCGCCACTTCGATGACAAGATCGTAAAGCTCGCGCGGGCGCATGCGCGGCAGCATGGCAATCTGGGCGCGGCTTTCGACCTGGAAAGTGCCGATGGAATCGCCTTTGCACAGCATGTCGTAGGTCGCCCGGTCCTCGCGCGGGACGGTGGCCAGCGCCAGGTCGTCCAGCCCATGCCGACGCATCAGGTCGAAGCTCTTGCGGATCGCAGTGAGCATGCCGAGCGCCAGCACATCGACTTTCATCATGTTGAGCGCGTCGATGTCGTCCTTGTCCCATTCGATGAAGGTGCGATCGGGCATGGCCCCGTTGTGGATCGGCACCAGTTCGTCGAGCCGGTCCTGGGTGAGCACAAAGCCGCCGACGTGCTGCGACAAGTGGCGCGGGAAAGTGAGCAGCCGCCGCACCATTTCGCGCAGCCGCACCATCTCCGGATTGGCGGCGTCGAAGCCGGCTTCCTCCATGCGCCCCTCGGGCATTTCATCCCCACCCCAGCTCCCCCAGACCGTGCCGGAAAGCCTTGCCGTGACATCCTCGGTCAGCCCCAGCGCCTTGCCGACTTCGCGGATCGCGCTTTTCTGGCGGTAGTGGATCACCGTGGCGGCGATCCCTGCCCGCTCGCGGCCATAGCGGCGGTAGATGTACTGGATCACTTCCTCGCGCCGCTCGTGTTCGAAATCGACGTCGATGTCGGGCGGCTCATCGCGCTCGTCGGAAAGGAAGCGCGAGAACAGCAGCTTTTCCCTGACCGGATCGATCGGGGTGACGCCCAGCAGATAGCAGACCAGCGAATTGGCCGCCGAGCCGCGCCCCTGACACAGGATCGGCGGATCGAGGCTGCGTGCATGGCGCACGATGTCGTGGACGGTGAGGAAATAGCAGGCGTAGTTCTTGGCGCGGATCAGGCCGAATTCCTCGTCGAGCACTGCGCGGTAGGCATCAGGCAGGCCATCGGGGAAGAGCCGCGTGGCGCTTTCGAAAACGAGGTGTTCGAGCCAGTCCTGCGGTTCCCGGCCCTGGGGCACCGGCTCGAGCGGATACTGGTATTCAAGCTCGTGCAGAGTGAAGGTGATCGCGCCAAACAGTTCCTGTGTCGCCGCCACGGCATCGGGGCAGGCGCGCAGGAGCCGGGCCATTTCCTCAGGCGCCTTGAGGTGCCGCTCGGCATTGGGTTCGAGCAGGCGGCCGGCGCTCTCAACAGTAACCCCCGCGCCGATGCAGGTCAGCACATCGTGCAAGGGGCGGTCCTCGGGCCGGGCATAGAGCGCGTCGTTGCTGGCGATCAACGGCACCTGGCTCTCGGCCGCGAGCTTCATCCGCTTTGCCAACCGCCGCGCATCCGCACCCCGGCGCGGCATGCTGGCCATCAGCCACAGGTGCGGCGTAGCCTCGCGCAAAGTGTGGAGCAGCGCGGCATCGCCCCCGGTGGCGATCAGGGCGATGTCTTCGGCATGGGCGAGGAGATCGGCGAGGTGGAGTTCGCAGTCCCCCTTCTCCACCCGCCGGTTGCCCAGGGTGAGGAGGCGCGTCAGATTGCCCCAGCCGCGCCGGGTCATGGGATAGGCGGCGATATCGGGGGTGCCGTCAGCAAAGCCCAACCGCGCGCCGGCAATCAGGCGAAAGCCACTCGCCGCGCCGCCCAGCTCCTTCCATGCCATATGCGCGCGCACTACGCCGGCGACGGTGTTGCGGTCGGCAATGCCGATCCCGGTCATGCCCAGCGCATGGGCGCGGGCGAGCATTTCGTGCGGGTGCGAGGCGCCGCGCAGGAAGCTGAAATTGGTCGCAGCCAAGGGTTCGGCGAAAGGCATCATGCAAACAGTCCGTGGACGAACCACCCCGGATCGGGCTTCTCGCTGAACAGCCCGTGGCGGAACAGCCAGAAGCGGCGGCCCTGGCTATCCTCGATGCGGTAATAGTCCCGCGTCGGCGCGGCCTCGCCCATATGCCCCTGCTCGAAGCGCCACCACTCGGTGGCGATCCGCTCCGGCCCTTCGGCGAGGCGGACCTCATGCAATGTCCCGCGCCAGCGGAAGCGCTGCGGCGGCCCGTCGGGCACGGCGGCGATCACATCGACCCTCTGCGGCGGGTCGAGCAGGTAGAGCGGCCGGGGGAGCGCACCGGGCAAGAGCCAGGGGCAGGGAGGCACTTTCGCGCCCGGTGGAATGGTGCGCTGGGCGCGTTCGGGCAAGTGCCGGTCACGGGCGGCGAGGCGATAGACACTGTCTGTGCCCAGACGGACCATCAGCCGGTCGGTCAGTGCGCTTGCGTGCTCTTCAGTGCCCTCCTGGTCCTGTTCAATCGCGATCTGCCGTGCAGGCAAGGATTCGCAGCGCGGTACGGCGAGCGTGATGGCATCGAAGCCGAAACCCGGGTCGATCGGGTCGGACAGCCCGTCGATCCGCTCGCGCAGCAGCCGCATCACCGGAGCGGGATCGCGCACTGGCTGGCCGGTCTCGACCGCCAGACGCCGGGTGGCCCCATCGCTGCGATAGAGCGTCAGCACGAAGCGCCGCCCGCCCAGATGCCGCTCCTCCATCTGGGAAGCAGTCTGGCGCAGCAGATCCTCGGCGACGTCGAGCACATCCTCGGTGCGCGCGATCGGCTCGGCAAAGCGGGCCTTTGCCCGGATCGGGGCCATGGGCTGGAGCGGCGCGAGCGGGCTCGCCACTTCGCCCAGAATCCGGCGCAGGCGCAGCACTGCGTGCTCGCCGAACCGCGCGGCCAGGGCCGAGGAAGGCCGCTGTGCCAGATCGCCGAGGCGCCGCAGCCCGGCCCGGCGCAGCGCGATGAGCTGCTCGCCGGGCAATTCGAGCGCGGCGACGGGAAGCGCGCGAATGTCCTGTCCCGCCTGCCCATAGCGCGCCAGGGCCCGCGCTGCGGCGGGATTGTCCGCGAGGGCATGGCGCGCGGTAAAGCCCGACGCCTCGCAAGCCTGCCGGGCCAGCGCTTCCTCACCGCCGAACAGGTGCACGCAACCGGTGATGTCGAGCAGCACCCCGTGCGGCGGATCGGCCATGACCATGGGACTGAAGCGCCGCATGTGCACCACCACCCTGTCGAGTTCGCGACTATCGGCTTCGGGATCGTGCGGCAGGGTTTCCAAGGAGGGACAGCGGGCGCGCGCATCGCTCAGCGTCATGCCGGGCGCAAGGCCCATTTCCGCCGCCAAGGGATCGACGGCCATGAGCCGCATGGCATTGCCTTCGCGCGCAGTCAGGGCGAGAGCCTCAGGCGGCGCGTGCTCCGCCAGCATGGTCCGCGCCCGCTCGCAGGGCAGCCAGGGAAACCACAGCGCCAGACAGCGCCGTTGCACTGTCTCCTCCCGCCTCCCGCTCCGCTTCGCGCCAGCACGCATTGCCTGCATCCCATTCCAGCCGCCAGCGCTGCCCGGCAGGACCGCCGCGCCAGCGCAGCAATTCAATGTCTAGCGCCGGCCAGCCCGGCGCCTTTGCCTCGAGCGGAGCCGACGCCGCGCTCTTTACCAGCCAGCGTCCCCGCGCCGCACTCGGCCGGGGCTCTCCCCGGCAGCGCAGCAGCACCACCCGGCAGCGCGATCGCTCCGCCGCCAGCGCCAGCCGGCGGCTGGCCGTGAGATCGTAGGGCGCGAGCCGCCCCTCGGTCTCCAGCAGCACAGTGCCGCCCGCCTTGCTGCGCGCCACGTCGAGCCCGGCGCGCAGCAGCGCCAGTTCATCCGGCGCCTCGACAAAGGTCAGCCGCGCCGGGTCGAACCCCAGCGAGGCCAGCCCCTGCCCGCACAGCACGACTCGCCGCGCCTGCCGCGCCGTGCGCAGCACGAAGACCCGCTCTCCCGCCCCTGCTCTGGCGGCGCCCCAGCCCAGGGCAAAGGCCAGCGCATCGGCCCGATCGTCAGTATCGGCATAGACTTCATGCAGCTCGCCCGCGCCGCATTTCGGGAATGCCCGATTTGCCTCGTGCTCGCCGCGTACATTCCTCCATAAAAAGACATTGCCGGTCATGTTTCCGAATCGCTCTATGTTCACTTTATGTTCCTATTCGGAAATCTTGTCCAGCACACGCTTTCTTGCAACGGAAAAGAACCGGCCCAGCTGTGCGATCCGAAATTCCGTATCGGAGCGCACAGCTGGGCCAGAGCCAGCGACTGCAATTTCAATATCCTGTCCGCCCCAAGGAAGGGGCGTGGCTCAGGCCGCCTTGCGCGTGGTGGCGCCCAGCCATTGGCGCGCGCGGCGCTGGGCTTCGGCGATCTCGCGAGCGGTCATTTCCTCGGAAATGTCGGCACGGCACATCTGGGCTTCCTCGTGACCGGCCACCGCGGCCAGATTGAACCACTTGTGCGCTTCGATCAGATCGCAATCGACGCCGTGGCTTCCCGTCGAGAAGGCGACGCCAAGATCGTAATAGGCGTCGATATCGCCATCGGCAGCCGCTGCGAGGCACGAAGCCACCAGCATGTCCTCGCCACTGACATTGGCTTCAATGGCCCCCGAAAAATCCTTCGTATCGATCCAGGCACTGCTCATCTTACTTACCCCCGGTTAGTGCCGGCGGAGCCCCTGTTCGCCCGCCGTCGAAGAGCAAGCTCGCCCAGACGTGGTCAACAAATGGTTAACAGGCCCGATTAATTTTTCGGAACCTTCGGAAAATCCGCAAGCGCCCCGCTTTGACGCTTGTGCCGATTCAAGCCCGTGCCTATAGGCGCGCCAGCCTTGGTTGGAGAGTGTTGCCGGGAAAGCCCGGGACCGCGGAACAGCACGTTCCGGGCCTCTGGGTGCGGAGATTTTGATGCCGAATACGACGAGAGCCGACGAAATCGATGTTCTTGCCAAGGCCAAGCGGTCGATCGGGGGCGATTACGTTCCCGACGATTCCCAGGACTATATGTGCGAAGCCCAGCAGGACTATTTTCGCCGGCTGTTGCTCCAATGGAAGAAATCGATCCTCGATGCCTCGGCAGGCACTTTGCAGCAGCTTCAGGACGGCCCTATCCGCGAACCGGACTTGAACGATCGCGCGTCGAGCGAGACCGACTGGGGTATCGAATTGCGTACGCGCGATCGCCAGCGCAAACTCATCGCCAAGATCGATTCCGCGCTGCGCCGGATCGAAGAAGGCGAATACGGCTATTGCGAAGTCACCGGCGAGCCAATCGGCATCGGCCGCCTGATCGCCCGCCCCATCGCCACCATGACTGTCGAAGCGCAAACGGCGCACGAACGGCGCGAGAAAATTTCGCGCGACGACTGACCGGATTCCGGCCGGCTCCACCCCATTTAGAACCGCAGGTCAAAACGTCCCGTATTGGGGCAAGTGCCCAGGCAGGCCGAAAGGTTGCCGCGGCGTTAAGTTTTCATTTGCCGGGCAGCCCTATCTTCCATGCGTGCCCGAATTCGCGATCCGGCACGACAGGCAAGGGTTTCAGGTCAAGCTCATGAACAATTCCGATCAAAGGCATATCGCGCGCGACAGCCTTTTCGTCATGGCCGACATGTGCCTTGACGGCACGGAAGAATTGCACCGCATCAAGATGCGCAACCTATCGAACGGCGGCATGATGGGCGAAGGCAGCGTGCGTGTGTCGCGCGGCGGCCTGGTCAAGGTCAACATCCGCAATATCGGCTGGGTGGACGGAACCGTGGCCTGGGTGCAGGAAGACCGCTTCGGCGTCGCCTTCTGCGAGGAAATCGATCCCAAATATGCGCGCGCTCCTGTAAGCAGCGGCGATCAAACACCGAGCCACATCCGCAATGCCATCGGGAACCGCCATCAGGCGGGCGCCTTGCGCAAGATCTGATAGTCCCGTTTCAGCGGTTTCCGAATGCCGGGAAAATCGGCTAGGGCGCATTTCCATGCACCTTACCAAGCAATCCGGTCGTCTGTTCCTGTTGCTGGGAATGCTCCTGACCGGCTGCACGGGCAACTCTGACAATATTGTCGATGTCGCCGTCATCGGCCAGCCGGCATCGCTGTTCGAGAACGGCGGCCGGATACCCCAGAGCGCTCGCCTGCTGCGCAACGCCACGGCCGAAGGCCTGGTCAGCCTCGACGAACAGGGCCGCGCCGTTCCGGCCGTCGCCGACCGCTGGATCGTCACCGACGATGGCATGAGCTACATCTTCCGGCTACGCAACGGCAACTGGCCCGATGGTGCGCCGATGACCGCAGAAAGCGGTAGGCAGGCGCTGCGTGAGGCGATTGCCGCGCTGCGTGGCACGCCGATGGCGCTGGATCTCAAGGCCATCGACGACATTCGCGTGATGGCAGGGCGGGTCATCGAAGTGCGGCTGTCGAGTCCGCAACCCGATTTCCTGATGATTCTGGCCCAGCCCGAATTGGGCCTGCGGCGGCGCAACCGCGGCGCGGGGCCGATGATTCTCACGCGCGAAAAGGACATTGCGACACTCACGCCCATCGCGCCCGAACGGCTCGGCCTGCCGGCGATGGAAGGCTGGAGCAAGCGCGTGCGCGCGCTTCGGCTACAAGCCCAGCCGGCGAAAAAAGCCATAGCTCTCTATGCCGAGGGCAAGGTCATGGTGGTTCAGGGGGGCACTTTCGCCGACCTGCCCCTGGTCGATGCCGCTGGAATTTCGCGCGGTGGCCTGCAGATCGATCCCGCCGCAGGCCTGTTCGGCCTTGCCATGGCTCATGGAAGCGGCTTCCTCTCGCAACCCGCCAATCGCGAAGCCATTGCCATGGCGATCGACCGCAGCCGGCTTGCAAACACGATCGGCGTCGGCGGATGGGAGACAACCACGCGCGTCGTTCCACCCACTGCCGATGGCGACTTTGCCGAACTCGGCGAACGCTGGACCAGCCTTTCGCTGGAAGAGCGTCGCGCTGTAGCTCGGGCGCGCGTGCTGCGCTGGAAGGCAGGCAAAAGCGAACCCCAGCGCCTGCGCATTGCCCTGCCTGCCGGGCCAGGGGCGGTAAAGCTCTTTGCCCAGTTGAAGGAGGATTTGGCGGCGGTGGGCATCGCAGCAGAGCGTGTGGCAGAGGATGCCGCGACTGACTTGCGGCTGGTCGATGATGTCGCCCCGGTCGAGCGGGCCAGCTGGTATTTCCATCGCTTCGATTGCTCGGCCCAGCGCAACATGTGCGATTCAGCCGCCGACCGGACGTTCGCCGAGGCCCTGGAGGCCGAGACACCGGGCGAACACACGCGGCTTTTGTCCGAGGCGGAAGCCAAATTGACCGCAGCCAACATATTCATTCCATTGGGACAACCGGTACGCTGGACGCTGGTCGGCGGCGCGGCGACGGGGTTCGTACCAAACCGTCTGGCCTTCCATCCCTTGATGCCGATGGCATTGCGCCCCAAATAACAGACCCCGGGCCGGGTTGCGGCCTTTTTTGGGATATTAGCCCGATGAACACCCCGACCACTCTTCGCCAGTTCTCCGAACAATTGCCGATGGGTACCGATGTCCAATCGGTCAGCCGCCGGATCGAGGCGCTCGAACAGCTGCTCGAAGGCATGCTGGTCTTGCCGGTGATCAACCGCCGGATCGGCCTGGATTCGCTGCTCGGGCTGTTGCCGGTGGCTGGCGACACCATTGCCGCGCTGATGGGGCTCTACATGGTCTGGGAGGCACGCAATCTCGGCATGAGCAAGTGGCAGCAGGCGCGAATGGTGGGCAACGTCGGGTTCGACTGGCTGATTGGCCTCCTCCCAGTCGCCGGCGACGTAGCGGATTTCCTGTTCCGGTCGAACACTCGAAACCTGCGGATCATCCGCCGTCATCTTGACCGCCACCACCCCGGCACGCGCACGCTCGATGGCGCGAAATTGTCGTCTGCGGGAACACGGTAGCATGGCGTTTCCCGGCCTCTGGAAGCTGATGCCGCTGGCTGCCCCGCTGTTGTTGACGGCCTGCGGCACAGGCAACAGCGATCCCGGCCCCGGCGGCGTTACTGCCGGCGAGGCCAAGGCGTTGGACGAGGCGGCCGAGATGATCGAGAAGCAGCGCCTGCCCCAAGAAGCGCTGAAAGTGCCCTCCCCCACGCCCTCCCCCACGCCCGACGCCCCGGCAAAATGAACTTGCCAAGCCTTCTCCGACCGTCAAGGGACGGTCGGGAAACGTGTGAGGTTTTGAAGCAACATGAGCGAATGGGACGGCTGGATCGGCCGGGAAGAACGGCGCAGCGACACTGTCGATGCAGGTCATGCCTCGCGCTGGCTGGCGACGCTCGACCGGCAAACTCCCGGCGGCGGCGTGGTCCCACAGGGTTTCCACTTCTGCCTGTGCCTGCCCGACGCGCCCACGGCCAGGCTGGGCACTGACGGCCATCCCCAGCGCGATGACAGCCCAGGCAGCTTCCTGCCCCCTGTGCCGCTGCCGCGCCGGATGTGGGCTTCGAGCAAAATCGAGTTCGTGCAGCCATTGCACCTCGGCGAAGCCGTCGAACGCCGCTCGCGCGTGCTGTCGGTGACGGCCAAGCAAGGCGGATCGGGCAGTCTGGTCTTCGTCGATGTCGAACACGAGACCCGCGGCGCCAATGGCGTGGCGGTGCGCGAAGTGCAGAGTCTGGTCTATCGCGAGGCGGCGCCCGCCGGCTCACCCCCGGCCCCGCCCGCGCCAGGCCCCGGCACATTCAATCCCTCGGGCTGGGACATGCACCGCGTGCTGACTCCGCGTGAACCGCTGCTGTTCCGCTACTCGGCACTGACTTTCAACAGCCATCGCATTCATTACGACCTGGCCTATGCGACCGGCGAGGAAGGATATCGCGGGTTGATCGTCCACGGTCCACTGACGGCGACGTTGCTGCTCGATCTGGCGCAGCAGAAGCTGGGCGACAATATGCTGAAAAGTTTCGCCTTTCGAGGGCTGACTCCGGGCGTCTGCGGCGAGGAACTGCACCTCGTCATGCGCGGATCGGGCGAGGCGATCGAACTGGCCGCCTTTGCCAGCGACGGCCGGCAGGTGATGAGCGCGACGGCTGGGGCCTGAAGGCTACTCCGCCACCTGAACGTCAAACGCGAACCAGGCGCTCTGACTGTAATCGTACAATTGCACCTGCCCCTCGGTCACGTCCGCCTCGTAATGGCTGGATGTGCCGCGATCATAGCCTCTCGCTCTGGACCCGGCGATTTCCATCGATACGAACGTGTTGTCGCCGCCATCGAAAAGCTCGGGAAGCGTGGCAGCGAATTGCGACCCTCGGTCGCCATCGAAGCCTTGCACCTGATTGCCCCGGCTTTCCGCGGCGATCTGCAAATCCTGCCCGGACCAGTGATCGTGAATGCCGGCGACTTTCCTGCCGGCGATGAAGGCATAGGCGGCGGCGGCTACCATTGCTCGTGTGTGTGGGGCCATGATCCGGCCCTGACATCGCGATGCCGACAAATGCAAGCCCAATCAGTCGAAACCCGTCTCCCCTCCCTTTCAGGGGAGAGGCAGGGGGTGAGGTATGTCCGCATAACGACAAGCCAACCGACAGGCCCCACCCCTAACCCCTCCCCCGAAGGGGAGGGGGACTATAGATCAGTCGAAACGCACTTTGCCGCGGCCCGCCTTGACCGAGCCGCGCAGCTTCTTGCCCTTGATCCGCTGCTCCTTGCCGACACGGTTGAGCCGGCTCTTCGCCCGCTTCTCCGGCAGCTTCTGCGCCTCTTCCAGCAATTCGCCGAGCCGCTCGCGCGCGTCAGCGCGGTTGGCCTCCTGGGTGCGGAAGCGGCGGGCCGTGAGGACTATTTCGCCCGAAGCGGTCATCCGGCTGCCGGCCAACTGCTTGAGCCTGGCAAAGACTTCAGGCGGCAGGCGCAAGGCGAAGACATCCAGCCGTAGCTGCACCGCCGTCGCCACCTTGTTGACGTTCTGCCCGCCCGGCCCGGAAGCGGCGATGAAGTTCTCCTCGGCCTGCGCCAGCGCACGGGCGACCAGCTCATCCATCGGCAAAGCCCAGCGCGACGAAATCGGGCGGCATCGGCGCATCGGCCACAATAGGCGCCTTGCCCTCGCGCTGAACCACCAGCCGGGCGGCGTGCAGCATGGTGCGTCCCGCGCCTTTTCCGTCGCCGTAAATGGGATCGCCGAAAAGCGGTGCGCCGAGGCCAGAGGCGGCGTGGACGCGGATCTGGTGGGTGCGGCCGGTTTCCGGGCGGAATTCGACCAGAGTCAGCCCATTGTGCTCGGCCAGCTTGCGCCAGTGAGTGATCGAAGGCTTGCCTTTCTTCGCCGGGATCATCCGCCAACCCCTTTCGGCGCTGCTGATCTTGCTCAGCGCCAGGTCGATCGTGCCCTCGTCCCCGGCCACAGGCCCCGCAACAATGCCGAGATAGACCTTCTCCACCTGCCGCGCCTCGAAGGCGGCGGAAAAGCGCTTCAGGGCCTTGGGGTTGCGGGCGAACAGGAGGCAGCCCGAGGTGTCCTGATCGAGCCGGTGAACCGGCCACGGCGCGCGCTGGAATCCCAGCCGGAGTTCGCCGACGCGGTCCTCAAGGCAGGGTCCGCCCGCGCGCGGCCGGTCGAGCGGCAGGCCGGCGGGCTTGTCGATGACCAGCGCTTCGCCGTCTTCGTAGAGGATGGAAAATGCACTCACGCCACGGCCGTGGCAATCCGCCGCATGGCCTCTTCGAGCTTGGCCTCGTCGGCCGCGAAGCTGATGCGAAAGCCGTTCCTACCGCCGAAGGCCGAGGCTGCAACCACGGCGACTCCGTGATCGAGCAATTGCAGGGCCAGCTTCTCGTCATTGCCGAACCGGCCCATCAGCGGCGTGGCATCGACCATGCAATAGAAGGCGCCATCGGGAACCGGCGTCGAAAGCCCGGGAATAGCATTGATCGCCGCCGCCACCATGTCGCGCCGCGCGCGGAACCTCTCGCGCCAGTCGGTGAGGAAATCCTGCGGCCCTTCGAAAGCGGCAATGGCGGCGGCCTGGCTGACCGAGGCCGGATTGCCCGAGCTGTGCGATTGCAGCTTTTCCATGGCCGCAATCAGCCATTGCGGCCCGGCTGCCACGCCGATGCGAAAACCGGTCATGGCATGGCTTTTCGATACGCCCGAAATGGTCAGCACGCGGTCGGCCAGATCGGGACAAAGTGCGGCCAGAGTCGCGTGCCGCTCGCCGGTGTAGATCAGCGGCGCATAGATATCGTCGCTCATCACCAGCACCTGCGGATGGCGGCGCAAGACGGCGGCCAGGCCCAGCAGCATGTCCGCCGGATAGGTCGCCCCGGTAGGATTGCCCGGGCTGTTGAGCATCAGCCAGTTGGTGCGCGGAGTGATCAGGCTTTCGACATCGCCGGGGGTGAAGCGGAAGTTGTTCTGGGCGTGAGTCTTGAGAGGCACGACCGAACCGCCGGCGAAACGGATGATTTCGGGGTAGGAGACCCACCAGGGCGCGGGCACGATCACTTCGTCGCCCTGGCTGACGGTTGCCATGATCGCGTGGAAGATCGCCTGCTTGCCGCCCGCGCTGACCGTAACCTGGCTGGTGGGAACCTCGATCCCCAGATCGCGGGCAAAATGCAGCGCCGCCGCCTGCTTCATCCGCGCCGTGCCGCCCACCGGCGTGTACTTGGTCTCGCCCGCATCCATCGCCGCCTTGGCCGCAGCGATGACATGATCGGGGGTCGCGAAATCGGGTTCGCCAACGGAAAGCGAGATAATGTCGCGCCCCTCGGCGCGCAGCTGGGTGGCGCGGTCGGTCATCGCTGTGGTCTGCGAGGGAGCGATGCGGGATAGGGCAGTCGAAGTCTGGGTCATGTCAGCAGCCTTGCCGGAAGCAGGCCACGTAGGGCCGTACCAATGAAAAATCCGTGTTCGAGGTCCTCAAGCCGCAACTCCGCCTCCTCGGCCTCGCCTGCCTCGATAAGCGAGCGGCGCAGCACGCCGGGCAAAAGTCCAAGCGATAGAGGCGGAGTCAGCAACTGGCCGCCGCGTTCGACGAACAGGTTGGAAAAGCTGCCCTCGGTGACCAGACCGTCATCGCGCAGGAAAATCGCCTCCTGCGCCCCGGCTTCGCGCGCGGCGGAGAGCGCTTCTTCGTACATGCTGCGGTCGCTTTGCTTGTGGCGCAGCCGCCAGTCGCCCGCATCGACCGGCAGACGCAGCACCGCGCAGACCGCCGGATCGGGCAAGGGCAGGGGCATTTCGGCCAGTTCGAGGCTGTAGGCCCCCGACCGTGCGGCAACCAGCCGCAGCTTTGCGGGCATGTCTGCATCGAAGCACAGCGCCTGGATGGCATTGCGCACGGCGTGGCGGTCGAAGGAAAAGCCCAGTTCCCCGGCCGAGGCCTTGATCCTCTCGAGATGCAGTTCGAGCAAGGGGATGCCCTCGTCGGGAGTAAAGGCCATGGTCTCGATCAGATCGAAACCGGCCGCCGATTGACGCACGAAACCCCCTTTGACCAAGCATTCGCGCCATTCGGACAGCCACTCGGAATCGGCGACGATGGCCCCGCCAACCCCCAGCACCACCCGCCCCCGGCCATTTTCGCCGGGCGTGAGACGCAAGGTGCGGATTGCCACATTGAAGGCCGCGTCTCCAGTCCCATTTGGGCCAGAACCATCGATCCGCCCAATCGCGCCGCAATAGGGCCCGCGCGCGTCGCGCTCGACCGCATGGATCAGCTCCATCGCCCTGACCTTGGGCGTGCCGGTGATCGAGCCGCAGGGAAAAAGCGCCCGGATGGCGTCCACGGCGCCCTTGCCCGGCCGCATCCGCGCCCGAACTGTCGAAACCATGGTGTGCAACGTTGGATAGGTCTCCACCGCGAAGGCATTTTCCACCCTGACCGTGCCCGGCTCGGCCACGCGTGAAAGGTCATTGCGCAGTAAGTCGATGATCATCAGGTTTTCGGCGCGATCCTTGGCTGACGACGCCAGTTCCTGGGCCAGCGCCGCGTCTTCCGCCTCATCGCGGCCGCGCGCCCGAGTGCCCTTCATAGGCTTGGCCATGGCCTCCCCATCGCGCAGGGCGAAGAACAGTTCGGGCGAAAAGGACAGCAACCAGTGCGATCCGTCATGGACGATGCCGCCGTATCCCGCGCCCGCGACCGGCCGGATCGCCGCATAGAGCGCCAGCGGGTGGCCGGTCCAGCCGCCCGCCAGCGGGAACGACAGGTTCGCCTGATAGATGTCGCCTGCCGCAATCGCATCATGCAGGGTGTCGAATGCGGCGCGATAGCCCCCGGGCGACACCTGCGGTTGCAGCGGACCGATCGATCCGGCCTCACCCGCGGCATTGTCGCGCAGCCATTGCGGCACGCGCGCCGCCGCAATCGTCTCGAACTGGCGAAAGGCCCCGAACCAGACCAGCGGTCCGTCCGCACCTGAGCGTTGTGCCGCCAGCGGCGCCAGCCGCGGCTCGAGCGCCAGGCCGGCTTCGTAGGCAAGGTGGCCGGCGACATGGTACCCGTCCTTCCCCAGCGCCTCCATCCGGGCCAGCGCGGGCAGAACTTCCTCCGCCCGCCAGGCGACGACCACTTCCTCGGCCCCGCGATAGAGCCGCGCATCGCTTGCGCCTTCAAGGCGCGCGTCGTCGAGGAGGACAAAGGGTTCCGGCATGGCGCGCGGCTTGTAGCCGCGCGCGCGGGTCCATGCAAAAAGCCTCTCGCGCTGCGCACCCTACCGCTCTATCAATCGGCTCAGGACAACTACCGGAGGTCGCCTTGGAAGACATCTTTATCGGACTGGCCGCAAATGGAGAGCGGCAGGTTCTGAAACTGGGCCGGGCAAACCGCCATGGCCTGATCGCCGGGGCGACCGGCACCGGCAAGACCGTCACCCTGCAGACTATCGCCGAACAGTTTTCCACGGCCGGTGTCCCCGTCTTCCTCGCCGATGTGAAAGGCGATCTGTCGGGCATATCGATGCCCGGCAGCCACGATTTCAAGCATGCCGACGTGCTTGAGAGCCGCGCCAAGGAAATCGGCATCGATCCCTATGTCTATAGCGACAATCCGGCAGTTTTCTGGGATCTTTACGGCGACAAGGGCCATCCGATCCGCACCACCATTTCGGAAATGGGGCCTTTGCTCCTGTCGCGATTGCTCGGCCTCAACGATACGCAAGAAGGCGTGCTCTCGATCGCCTTCAAATGGGCTGACGACAACGGGCTGCTGCTGCTGGATCTGGAAGACCTGCAACAAGTGCTGATCGCCTGCGCCGACAAGGCGTCCGAACTTGCCACGACCTACGGCAACATCTCGAAAGCCAGCGTCGGCACCATCCAGCGCCAGCTGCTCGCATTCGAGAGCCAGGGGGCTGACAAGTTCTTTGGCGAACCGGCCTTCGAAATCCACGATTTCATCCGCTGTGACGACACCGGCAAGGGCATCATCAACATCCTGGCCGCCGACAAGCTGATGCAGAGCCCCAAACTCTATGCGACTTTCCTGCTCTGGCTGCTGTCCGAACTGTTCGAAGCGCTGCCCGAAGTCGGCGATCCGGAAAAGCCCAATCTGGTGTTCTTCTTCGATGAAGCGCACTTGCTGTTCGACGACGCGCCCGAGGCGCTGTTCGACAAGGTCGAGCAGGTTGTCCGACTGATCCGTTCGAAAGGTGTCGGCGTCTATTTCATCTCGCAGAACCCGATCGACATTCCGGACAAGATCGCCGGCCAGCTCGGCAACCGGGTGCAACACGCCCTGCGCGCCTTCACGCCGCGCGACCAGAAGGCGATCAAGGCCGCCTCGGAAACCTTCCGGATCAACCCCGATCTCGATGTGGCCAAGGCCATCACCGAACTGCGTGTCGGCGAAGCGCTGGTATCGACGCTCGACGAACAGGGCGCGCCAACTGTCGTTCAGCGCACGCTGGTGGCCCCTCCGCGCTCGCGGCTCGGCCCGGTGAGCGACAAGGAACGCGCCATCATCCAGTCGATCAGCCCATTCGACGGCAAGTACGACGCCGCAGTCAACCGCGAGTCGGCCGCCGAAGTGCTGGCTCAGAAAGCCCAGGACGCCGCGGAAGCGGCGCAAGTGGTGGAGGAACAGGGCGAAGAGGCCCAGCGCGCTCAACCGCGCAAGACGTCCAGTATGTGGGAAAAGGCGACCAAGGCGGCCATGGGCGCCGCAGCCTCTTCGGCGGGCACCATGATCGCGCGCAGCATGTCGGGGCGCAAGAGCAGCGCATCGCCAGTGAAATCCGCGGCAACCGCGATTGCCGGTTCGCTTGGCACGTCGATAGGCGGCGCGGCATTGGGGCGATTTGCTCGAGGGCTGCTGGGCGGGCTGTTGCGCTGAATAGCTTGCGCAGGATCGCGGCGGTACTGGCGCTGGTTTGCGCGCCGATCGCCTCTGCGCCCGCTCTGTGCGAGGAACCGGCCGCAGCCGGCGTCCCTTCCGGCAAACTGCCCGATACTGTCCAACCGCTGGCCTATCGGCTTGACCTGACCATCGATCCCACGAAGGAGCGCTTTTCCGGCAGGGTCGAAATCGACGCGCGGTTGAACGCCAGCGTCAGCACCATCGCCCTGCACGGCCGCGGTCTTGCCATGCATCGCGCGACTGCGACCGCCGGCGGAAATAGGCTGGCCGGTCAATGGAGGGAAGTGGACCCAACGGGTGTAGCCTTGCTTACATTCCCCGCCACGCTTCCGGCCGGCCGGGTGATACTGTCCTTCGAATACGATGCCCCGTTCAACCAGAGTCCCTCGGGCCTGTTCCACACCCAGGTCGGCCATGACTGGTATGCCTGGTCGCAATTCGAATCGATCGACGCCCGCGCCGCCTTTCCCGGTTTCGACGAACCACGCTTCAAGACACCTTTCACGGTTACGTTGCGAACGCGCCCGGGTGACATGGCCATCGGCAACGCGCCGGAGGAATCGAGTAGGCTGGAAGGCGACTACCAGGTTCACCGCTTCGAGCCGACGCTGCCTTTGCCTACCTATCTTGTCGCCATGATGACCGGGCCTTTCGTCGCGGTGACAAGCGAAGCGCCACCCGGCCCGGTGCGAAGCCATGCGCTGCCGCTGCGCATTATCACAACCAAACAGAACGCGGACCGGCTCGGCTTCGCGCTCGAAGGCACAAAGGAAATAGTCGGCAGGCTCGAAGACTATTTCGGCGAGCCTTTCCCCTATCCCAAGCTCGACCAGATCACCGCCCCGGTCATGCCCGGCGCCATGGAGAACGCAGGCGCCGCCCTCTACGAGGATTCGCTGCTGGTCATGGATGACAAGTCGCCGGTCGTCCAGAAACGTGATTTCGGCATGGTGGTCGCGCACGAACTGGCGCACCAGTGGTTTGGCGATCTGGTGACGCCTGTGTGGTGGGACGACATCTGGCTCAATGAAAGCTTCGCCAACTGGATGGGCTATCGCATCGGCCAGGAATGGCGGCCCGAGCTCAAGATCGGCGCGGGCGCGGTCAGCGAGGGCTTTGCGGCGATGAATACCGATGCGCTGCTGGCCGGCCGTCCCATTCGCCAGCCAATCCGCACCAATAACGACATCGACGCCGCCTTCGATTCGATCACTTATGGCAAGGGCGGCCAGGTGATCGCCATGATCGCCGCGTTCATGGGCGACACCAAATTCCGCAATGGCGTCCGCCGCTATCTGGGCGCTCGCCACCATGGCAATGCCACCAGCCAGGACTTCTTCACTGCATTGGCTCAGGAGGCCGGCGATCCGCGCATCGTCGCCGCCATGCGCAGTTTTACCGATCAGCAGGGCGTTCCCCTGCTGACATTCCAGCGCCAAGGCAGCGACTACCTTGTGCGTCAGAGCCGCTATGGGCAACTTGGCACCACGCCACCGCCGGCAAGCTGGACCATCCCGCTCTGCACACGCGCGGGCGAGCGCCGGAAATGCACCTTGATGGACGGCGAAACCATGGAACTGTCTGCCGAGGCTGGTGAATTGCCTTTCCCCAATGCGGGGGGCACTGGATACTATCGTTTCGAGCTCTCCCGGCGCGACTGGTCGAAAGTGATCGAGACAGCAGATCTCCTGCCCGGCAGTGAGGCTCAGGCGGCCGCCGATTCGCTGCTGGCGAGTTTTCGCGCCGGGCGCGCCAGTGCACGGCAGTTGCTGGATCTCGCCGCCAAACTCGTCCGCAATCCCTACTCCTATGCCGCCGCCGCGGGGTCGGGCATTATCGGCGCGCTGGCGGGCGCCGAGCTGATCGACCAACTGGCGATCGAGCGCTACCGCAAATATGTCGCCCGGCTCTATCGCCCCATCGTCGCCGAAACCGGCTTCGATCCACGCCGTGGCGCCTATGCCGGAGAAGATCCCGAACTTTCGCAGCGCCGCGCCCAGGCCGTGGCGCGATTGGCGGATACCGGGCGCGACAAGGGCCTTCGGCGGCACTTGCGGCAGGCGGCCGAAGCCATGCTCGGGGACGACCGGGCCGCGCTCGATCCGGCGTGGTACGATCTCGCCTTCGATGTCTTTGTCACCGATGGCGGCATGCAAGCGGCCCGTCAGCTGCTGGAAAAGGCCCTGCCTTCGCAGGATCAGGAATTCCGCCTCTCCGCGCTGAATGCGCTTGCGGCCAGCGGCAGCACCGAGATTGCGGGATGGCTGCTCAACGATCTCAAGGACGAGCGTGTCCGCCCGAGCGAGCAGCGCTATCTGCTGCGAGGCGTAATCTCCACGAGCCGAACCCGCGAAGTGGGCTATCGTTGGATGCGCGAACATCTTGGCGAACTGACCGAGGGCAGCGACGGCATCTTTTTTTCCGCTCGCCTTCCGCAAATGTTGGGCGGCTTTTGCTCGACCAGCCGCGCCGAGGAATTTGCCCGCGAGCTGCGACCCATGTTTGCCGGCAAGCCCGGTGAGCTCGAGCTGGAACGGGCGATCGAACGCGTGCGCAACTGCGCCGTACTTCGCGCCGCGCGGATGATCGAAGTGTCGGAGGAAGTGGCCCGGTTGCGCTAGAGCCAGATGACATTGGATTCAGGCGGAAGGCAGGCGCAATTCCGCCGTCAGCCCCGCAATCTCGCCATCCGCCCCGCGCCGGTTGGCCAGCACCAGCTTGCCGCCATGCTGCTCGGCAATCGCCCTGGCCAGAGCGAGACCAAGTCCCGCCCCACCCGTGGCGCTGTTGCGCGACGGTTCGCCGCGCGTGAACGGTTCAAGCATCCGGGAAATGTCGCCCTCGGGAATGCCAGGGCCGTCGTCGTCGACGCGAATCACCACTTCTGCGCCTTGCCGCGCCAGCGAGACCCGCGCGACCTTGCCGTAACGAAGGGCATTGCCCACCAGATTCCGTATAGCCCGGCGCAGCCAGGTCGCCCGAATCGGCAGGACGATGCGCTCGGCTTCGCCAAGCGTGACCGGCTCTTCGAGATCCTCGTATTCCTCGACCACAGAAGCCGCCAACGCCAGCAATTCGGTATTCTCCAGCGGATCGCGCGCACGCCCGGCTCTGGCAAGCGAGAGGATATCGTCGAGCGAGCGGTTCATGTCCTCGATAGTCGCGGCCAGCCGCGTGCGCTCGGTATCATTCTCGACCGATTCGATACGCACCCGCAGGGCTGCAAGCGGCGTCTTGAGATCGTGGCCGATGGCGCCGAGCATCACGTCCTTCTCGTCGAGCAGCGCGGCGATACGGTCTTCCATGGCATTGTGTGCGGCGATCAGCCGGCCCACATCCTCGGGACCGTCCGGCGGCAGCTGCCCATCGGGATCGCGGGTGGCGGCGAACTGTTCCATCCGGGTGGTGAGCGCGGCGAGAGGGCGAGTGATCCGGCGCATGAAAAAGGCAATCGCGCCGACCAGCACGATGTAAATGAACAAAGTCTGCCCGATCAGCGAGAACAGCAGGCCCTGCCTTCCGGGCGGTTCGAACGACCGCGCCACCAGCCAGCCCTCGTTGCCGGGCAAACGGACACCCGCCACCAGTTCGGTTTCAGGCGCCGGACGGTCTCTCCAGCGCCGAGACGACGCCCTTTGCGCAAACCGGGCCGTGGCCTCAGGATCGCCGGCAACGTCGCGCCTGACCACGACCAGTCCGCTGATCGATACATCTTGCGCCGTCATGATCTCCCGCAACTGGGCCTCTGCCTGGAAATCGCGCGCTTCGCCCTGTTTCTCCGGAGACTGAGCACTGCGCTCCACCCAGCGGCCACCGCGGCCATGGTGCATTGGCCGGAGCGGATCGGATTCGCTGCGTGCGGCGCCAATCAGCCGCATGGCCACCTGGTGAACCATCCCGGCTTCGCGCAAGCCCGACTGCGCGCGATAGACCAGCACGGCGCCGATCGCCTGCGCCAGCAACAGGGCGAGCGCCACAGCCAGCAACAGTTGCCCCGTCAGACTGGACGGCCAGATCCTGCCTTTCATGCGGCGTCCGCCGGTAGCCGTCTGACATCGGCGGCGAGCATGTAGCCCCCGCCCCAGACTGTCTGGATCAATTGCGGATTGCGGCTGTCGGTCTCGATCTTGCGGCGCAGGCGGCTGATCTGGTTATCGACCGCGCGGTCGAACAGGTGCGCCTCACGGCCCTGGACCATGTCGAGCAGCCGGTCGCGGTCGAGCACCTGGCGGGGGTGCTCGACAAAGGCCATGAGCAGACGGAATTCAGCCGATGAAATCGACACGACCGCGCCCTGAGGATCGGTCAGCCGCCTTTTGAGCGGATCGAGCCGCCAGCCGTCGAAAGCAAATATCTCGTCTTCGGCGAGCGCGGGCGGCCCGCCGCGCGCGACGCGGCGCAGCACAGTGCGGATGCGGGCGACCAGTTCGCGCGGTTCGAAGGGCTTCACCACATAGTCGTCTGCGCCGATCTCGAGCCCGACCACGCGATCGGTCGCCTCGCCCTTGGCGGTGATCAGAATAACCGGAATATCGCGGGTCTCGACCAGATGGCGGCAAAGCGACAGCCCGTCCTCGCCCGGCATCATGATATCAAGCAGGACGATATCCGGCCGCTCGTCACGCAGCCGGCTGCGCGCTTGCGCGGCGCTTTCGGCTTCGGAAACCGAAAACCCCTGGCGCGCCAGATAGGCGGCCAGGGGCTCTCGCAACGTCGCTTCGTCATCGACAAGCAGCAGGCTCGCGGACGACGAGTCTCGCATATCCGGGTCTACCTGCTCAGTCGGCCGGGGCGGGCGAGGCGGCTTCGGCGGGGGCGCCCATGCGTTTACGCATGCTCTGGCGCATGGCCTGACGCGCGGCCTGGCGTTCCTCGACAGTCACCGTGCCATCGTGATCAGCGTCCATCCGGTCGAAATGCGCGGTGTGGGCCGCCATGAATTCGTCCTTGCTGACTGCGCCATCCTTGTTGGTATCGGCCATGCCCTGCATCATGCCGCCCATGCCATGATGGCCCATGCCATGATGGCCCATGCGGTGATGGCCCTTTCCGTGGCCCCCCATGCCGGGACCTCCCATACCTTCGCCGCGACGACCCATGCCGCGCTCCATGCGAAAGTTGGTGAATTCATCGCGCGAGACCTGGCCATCCTTGTTGGCATCAAGCTGGTCGAACATGGCCGTGCGGCGCGCAGTCCGGCGCGCTTCACGATCGGTCGCGTCGAGTTTGCCGTCCTTGTTGGCATCAAGCCGGTCGAACATGGCATTGGCGCGAGTCTGCGCCTCGGCGCGCGTAACCGGCCCGGGATTGCCCCAACCCTTGGCGGGTGTGTCGATCTGGGCGGCAAAGGCAGCGCCGCATGCGGCCAGCGCCGCGAACGACAGGCCTAGGGTCAACTTGTTCATCTGCAACCTCCAAAAAAATTCCGTCACGAGAAGTGTGGAAGCCGCCTGGTCTGGGACTTGGGGAAGGGGGGATTTCGCCAGGACCAGTGCGGCTTCCGGAAGTGGTTCTAGGGCCAAGCTGTCGCGCAATTATGCCGGTTGCAGTCCAATTTGTCTCAAATTGTCGCATAGCGAGGCAGCCATTCATCTGGCGGACATGCGTCAGCCCCCCATCGACACCGCATTCATCTTGTTGCCATCCGGATCGCGCCAATAGGCGACGTAGAACCCGTTGTCGCGTACGCCAGGAGGACCTTCGCACGATCCGCCATTGGCCAGCGCGGCGGCGTGCATGGCATCGACAGCCGCCCGGTCCGCCACGCCGACAGTGGCCATGGTGCCATTGCCGTTGGTCGCGGGTTCGCCGTTATACGGCAGTGTCACGGCAAAACCCGCGCCCTGTCCCTGGCTTCCGTAATAGATCGAGCGTTCGCTCTCGCCAGTGCGATTGTGTCCCGCGGCACCCATCACCGCATCGTAAAAGCGGCCGGCTCTTTCGAGGTCGCGGGTTCCGAAACAGGTATTGACGAGCATGGCTATTCCTCTCCTTGGTTATGGGGCGCTTGAAGCAAGCGAAGGCGCACTTGGCAAGTGCTACAGGGGCGCGCACTGGGCTTCGAGCCAGGTCTTGACCTCACCTTCCAACTGCGGCGCCACCACTTCCAGCACACGGGAATGGTAGGCATTCCACCAGGCCAATTCGTCGCGAGTCAGCAGGCTGCAATCGACCAGCCGCCGCTCGATCGGGGCCAGAGTCAGCACTTCGAAGCCGAACCAGTCCCCTTCCCCGCCCGCGATTGCTCGCTCCTCGACCAGCAGCAGGTGTTCGATGCGAATGCCGTATTCGCCTGCCTTGTAATAACCCGGTTCGTTCGACAGGATCATGCCCGGCAGCAAGTCCTGCTCGCTGCCTGTTTGACCGCCACGCGGCTTGGCGATGCGTTGGGGGCCTTCGTGCACCGACAGATAGGACCCGACCCCGTGGCCGGTGCCGTGCTGATAGTCGAGCCCGGCCTGCCACAGGTGCTGGCGCGCCAGCACGTCGAGCTGGCTGCCCAAGGTGCCCTTTGGAAACACCGCGCGAGACAGCGCAATGTTGCCTTTGAGCACGCGCGTGAACCGGTCCTTCACTTCTGCGGGCGGCGCATGCGGGCCGATCCAGACGGTGCGAGTGATGTCAGTAGTGCCATCGGGATACTGTCCGCCCGAATCGACCAGATAGACCGAGCCAGGTTCGAGCAGCCGGTTGGTATCCTCACTCACCCGGTAGTGAACGATCGCCCCGTTGGGCCCGCTGCCAGAAATGGTGTCGAAGGAAAGATCGCGCAGATCGCCGCATTCTCGGCGGCACTGGTGCAGCTTTTCGGCGGCGGCCAGTTCGTCGATGGTGCCCTTCGACGCTTCCAGCGACAGCCAATGCAGAAAGCGCGCCATGGCCGCCCCGTCGCGCGCCTGAGCGGCGCGGTGGCCGGCCTGTTCGGCCGCGTTCTTCCGGGCCTTGGGCAGGACGGTGGGATCGCCCAGTTCGACCACGTCGGCGCCCGCCGCTTCCAGCACGGCAAAGATTGCCTGGACCGCCCGTTCCGGATCGGCGGCCACTTTGCTTCCCTTGAGCGCCTGCAATGCCGGAACAAAAGCCTCGCGCGGGGCAATGCGCACGGCATTGCCGAGATGGGCGCGCAGTTCGGGGGTTACCTTGGCGTCGTCGATAAACAGGTCGGCCGTGCCGTCGGCATGGGCGAGAACGAAACTCAGCGTCACCGGGGTCCGCTCGACATCGGTCCCGCGGATGTTGAGCAGCCAGGCGATCGAATCGAGCGCCGTGATCGCCACCGCATCCAGCTGCTTTTCCGCCAGCCATTCGGAAACCGCTGCACGCTTGGCTTCGCTGGACTGACCGGCGAAGCGTTGCTCGTGGACCAGTGCCGGGGCCAATGAGGCCTGCGGCCGATCCTGCCAGATCGCATCGATCGGATTGACCTCGACCGCGACCAGCTCCGCCTTGCGCCCGGCCAGTTCCTTCCCGACCGCCTTTGCCCATGGCCGCGAATGCAGCCAGGCGTCATAGCCAATCCGCGCGCCTTCGGGCGCATGCTGCCCCAGCCACTTCGCCACGCTGGTGTCCGGCACGCTTTCATAGGCAAAGAATTGCCCGTCCACCTGATCGCGAACCTGCAGCGTGTAGCGCCCATCGACGAATATCGCCGCTTCTTCGGCCAGCACAACCGCTGTTCCCGCCGACCCATTGAAGCCTGTGAGCCATTCCAGCCGCTGCGCATAAGCACCGACATATTCGCTCATATGTTCGTCGGAGATCGGCACGACAAAGCCATCGAGACCTTGCGTCTTCATCTGCTCGCGCAGGGCGGCGAGCCGGGCTTCGTGAACATTCATCAGCATGTTGCGGTCCTCATGGTCACAACATAGAGGCAGGCGATGACAGATTCCACCAAAGCCTTGGCCAGCCCCCCCGTCGCAGCCAAAAAACCGCACAGTTTCACGCACCATGGCATAACGATAGAGGATCCCTACGCCTGGCTGCGCGATCCCGGCTATCCCGATGTCACCGACAAGACAGTGATCGCCCATCTCGAAGCCGAGAACGCCTGGTTCGAACAGCAGATGAAACGCCACCGTCCGCTGGTGGACAAGCTGTTCAAGGAAATGCGCGCCCGCATCAAGGAAGCCGACAAGTCGGTGCCGCAGAAGGACGGCGATTGGCTTTACTGGATCGAGTTCGAGGAAGGGGCGGAATACAAGAAATGGTGGCGGCGACCGGTCGCGGGCGGGCCTGACGAGCTGATTCTGGATGAAGTCGCACTGGCCAAGGGCAAGGACTATTTCCGGCTGGGGGCCATTTCGGTGAGCCAGAACGGCAAGCTGCTCGCCTGGGCGGTTGACGACAATGGCTCGGAGCGGTTCACGGCGAGGATCAAGAACCTCGAGACCGGGGAATTTCTGCCCGACGAAATACCCGGCACGCTCTCCTCGCTGGTCTGGGTCGCGCAGGACAAGGGGCTGGTCTATTCGCTGGCCAACGAGCAGTGGCGCACCGACAATGCGCGACTGCACTGGCTGGGCCAGCCGCTGGAAAACGATGTCGAGCTTTATCACGAGGACGACGAAGGCTTCCGCGTCGGCTCCTCGCTGTCCGCCAACGAAAAATGGCTGATCATCGGCACCAGCGACCATGAGACCAGCGAACAGCGCCTGGTGCCCGCTGGAGATCCGCTGGCAAGGCCGATCCTTGTCAGGCCTCGCCAGGCCGGGGTCGAATATGACGTCGAAGAGCGCGATGGCCTGCTCTACATCCACGCCAACGATACCCACGAGAACTTCCGGCTAGCCACTGCGCCGCTGGGCAGGCCCGGCGAGTGGACGACGCTGATCGAAGGTTCGGACCGGTTCTATCTCACCGGCTTCGAACTGTTCCGCGATTTCTACGTCGTCGAGGGGCGGCGTGGCGGGCTGGACCAGATTGAGCTGCGATACTACGACGATCCCGTCCGCGTGGAGCCGATTGACTTCCCCGAAGCCAGCTACGACGCCGGGCTGGGCGACAACCCCGAATGGGCCATGACCAAGCTGCGCCTGTCCTACGAAAGCATGGTCAGCCCCTCGACGGTTTATGATTACGATGTCGCGGGCCGCAGCCTCGAAGTGCTCAAGGTGCAGGAGATTCCCTCGGGTTACGACGCCTCGCTCTATTTCACCGAGCGCCTGGAAATTCCTGCTCGCGACGGCACGCCGATCCCGGTCAGCATTGTTTCGCGAAAAGACCGCAAGCCGGGCGGGCCGCTCTATCTCTACGGCTATGGCGCCTATGGCATCGCCATCCCGCCGGGCTTTTCGACCGCACGGCTTAGCCTGGTCGATCGCGGATTTGCCTACGCCATCGCCCATATCCGCGGCGGCGACGACCTCGGCCGGGCCTGGTACAAGGCAGGCAAGCTGGAGCGGCGGACCAATACCTTCACCGATTTCGCAGACGTCGCCAGGGGCCTGATTGCGCGCGGCTATACCGAGGCGGGCCGGATTGCCATTGCCGGCGGCTCTGCCGGGGGCGAGCTGATGGGCGCGGTAGTCAATTCGGACCCCGAACTGTGGGGCGCGGTGGTGGCGCATGTGCCATTCGTCGATGTGCTCAACACCATGCTCGACGAGACCTTGCCGCTCACCCCGGGCGAATGGCCCGAATGGGGAAATCCGATTGAGGACAAGGCGGCGTTCGAACTGATCCAGAGCTACTCGCCCTATGACCAGCTCAAACCCCAGGCCTATCCGCCTATTCTCGTTACAGCCGGCCTCAATGACCCGAGAGTGACCTATTGGGAACCGGCCAAATGGGTCGCGAAGCTGCGTGAACTGAAGACCGGTTCCAGCGAATTGCTGCTCAAGACCAATATGGGCGCGGGCCACGGCGGCAAATCGGGCCGGTTCGAGAGTCTGGAAGAAACCGCCGAGGAATTTGCCTTCATCCTGTGGCAAATGGGCGTGGAAACCTGATCAGGCCGCCGCCGCGCGCCGATTCCGCCTCCGGTCGAACTGCTGCATGCGTTCGCGCATCGTACGGTTGCGCCCCGTGTTCTTGGCTTCGTAGAGCAATCGGTCGCAGTGCGCGAAAAGCGTGGTGAAATCGCAGCGCATGCACCCGCCTGGCGGCATTTCCACCAGCCCCATGGAGGCCGTAACCAGCCGGTCGAGTCCGGGCACTGTCGCGGCAATGCGGGCCGGCAGAAGTTCGCGCAGATGTTCCGCGCGCGCCGCCGCGCCCTTGCCGCGCAGCAGGATGAGGAATTCCTCACCGCCCAATCGCGCCGCCAGCGCGTCCTTGTCGGGCGAGAGCACTTCCGCGACAGCCTTGAGCACCTTGTCTCCGGTGACGTGACCAAAACTGTCGTTGATCGCCTAGAAGTGATCGAGATCGACCAGACCGACCGTGGTGTAGCCGCTGGCGATGAACGATTGGAACCGCGTTTCCACCGCGCGGCGGTTGAGCAGGCCGGTCAGTGGATCGCGCTCAGCCATCTCGCCCAGCAGGCGAACTTCCACCCTGGCCCGGTCGTGCTCGCGCTTGAGCGTCATGAAACGGTCGGCGACCCCTAGCGCAGTAACAATGACTTCGAATGCAATCGAGACATAAAACAATGGAAAGGCATCGACAGCCTTGTCGGTGAAACCGAGATTGCCGCCTACCCGGTAGAACCCTGTAATCACCAGCGGAGACCAGGCGACAACCTGAAAACGCGCCGCACGGCTGCCCCGCCATAATGGGAGAAACAACAGCCAGACCACGACGCCGACCATGGGCACCCAGCCGGCAAAATAGACCGTCTGCATCAGCGGTTCCGGCAGCGGCCGGACGACCAGGAAAGCACCGAGGAAGACACAAAACAGCGCAGAAACGGTCAACAGGCGTCGATCCCGCACATCCAGAATATCCGGTTCGACAAAGCAGCGATAGAACATGGCCGCCGATGCAATTGCGAGGCTGAACGTCATTGCCATGATGGGTTGGAACTGTGCGACAGTCAGTGGAATCAAACGATTGAGCAGTCCCCCGGACGTCGCCGCATATGCCAGCATCATGGTGCCCATGGCTGCATGCCACAGCAGGAAGCGTTCGCGTAGCGCCCGAAAATAGGCGAGGTCGAACAAGATCGGGGCAATGAGCAAACCGCAGACCAGGATGAGGAAAATATCCAACGGTTCCACCCAGCCACTGGGTTCGCGCGTGGACAACTGCGCGGAAGTGATCGTGGATGCATAGCCGGGCCGCACAATGCGGGCGATGACCGCCACCGGTGGCCCGGCAGTTTCCGGTACTGGCGCCGCCATCATGGTGACGCCGTCGGCTACCCGCATGGTTGCATTAGTCCAGTGCTCGCTGCGGGTTTCGCCGCCAGGAGCGATTGCTGTCAGCGTCAACCGGTCGAATGGCGCGGCGCGGGCGACGAAATAGCGGGATTGACTACCGGCTTGCGCCCCCCGGAGATCGAACCGTATCAGCGCCTCGTCACTCTCCACGCGCCAGCCGGTATCCTTGCAATTCCAGAGCTCCGGCCTGTCCTCCACAGAGGCCTGGCTTTGGCCCGGCTGCAGATAGATGTGGCACACCGATCCCGGCGCAAAATCGCGCGCCACAGCCACTCCGCCCGCTGCGAACAGCCAGAAGACCGCCCAAAGCGCTGCGAGTTTGCGAAAAGACCTTGGCCCCATCAGGCAGGAGAATAGGACGTCCGCCCTTCAAGTTGGTTAATCCAGATGGCTAAAACCAGACGGAGGACAAACGCCGAATCGCCAATTCTGGCCCGATCGGACGTGGAACAGCCCCGGATGCGGCTCTTCGCATCCGGGGCTGGGGCGGGCTAACTGCAATGCTGGCCGATCAGTCGTGGCCAACCGGATCGTCGGCGCCATGGCCTCCACGATCGTCGCCGGGCGCATCGTCGGCGCCGCGTCCGCCGCGATTGCCACCGCGATCGTCGCCGGCAGGATCGTCGGCTCCACGGCCCCGGCGGACATCGCCCGGAGCATCGTCGGCGCCGCGGCCCTGGCGGATGTCGCCAGGCGCGTCGTCACAACCGCGGCACTGGCGTACATGGCCTTCGGGATCGTCGGCGCCACGCCGGGCGACGGCCGAACCGGCAACGGTCATGGCAGAAAGCGCCGTGGCAAGTGCGAGGGCGACCTTCAGAGTATTACGCATTGGTATTCTCCCTTTTTGCGTCTCGTCCGTGGGGGGTGCGGACAGGGTGACAACGACCAGCGGCACGGTCTATTCCCGGTTTGACGAAATTATTTCGATTCCGGCCCCGGACTTTTTTTGTGGCAAATGGGAATAGAAGGCGATTCAAAGCGTTCGTAGAGAAATGACTGAGGAAGCTAGGGGAATCACATGAGCCGATGCAAGTTCGGGGCCTGGCTGGGCGCATCGGCGCTGGCCATCCTTTCGACCGGCGCGCGCGCCGAGGAAACTGGCGAGCCGCAACGCAGCGATCCGGGCGTCTGGCGCGCCAGCACCGGCGTCAACTATTCCGAAGGCGACTATGGGGATGTGGAAAAAACCAAGGTGGTTTCCGTACCGGTCGCGGTCAAATACCGGCGCGGCGGCTTCAGCATCAGGGTTTCGGTTCCCTATGTGCACATCGAAGGGCCAGGCAGCCTGATCGACACGCCCCAGGGCCGCGATGCGGGCTTCGGCGAATTCGGAGGCTCCAGCGGTAGCGATGACAGGGGCGGCAGTTCGTCTGACAATTCAGGCTCTGGTTCGTCGGACTCCAATTCGGGATCGGGTTCCTCGGGCTCCAATTCAGGGTCGGGTTCGTCCGGCTCAAATTCCGGCTCTTCAGGATCATCCGGAAGCTCTGGCTCTTCCGGAAATTCGGGTTCTGGCTCGTCGGGATCTTCAGGATCGGGATCTTCAGGCTCCGGTTCATCCGGGTCGTCTGGAAGCTCCGGATCGAGTGGAAGTTCAGGATCCAGCGGCGGTTCCGATACGGGGGCGACCGGCGGCGCCAATGTCGCCGCGCCGGTGGGCACGACGACGGGCAATGGCCGCCGCACCGGCATCGGCGATATTTCTGTAACGCTGGGCTATTCGATGAACCTGGCCAGAACCACCTATTTCGACCTGACCGGCAGAATCAAAATCCCGACCGCATCGCGCGACAAGCGGCTCGGCACCGGCAAGGTGGATTTCACACTGGGCGCCGATCTGGTCCAGGACGTCGGCAATGCCACTTTCTATGCCGGCGCGCGCCACAAATTCAGAGGCAAACCGGAAGGTTCCACCCTGCGCAATGTCTGGGGTTTTGGCGCCGGCGCCAGCTACCGGTTGCCCGGCAGCACCTACATCGGCGCCGATTACGACTGGCAGCAGTCCTCGACCCGTGGCGAAGGTCCCAGCAGCGAAGTGACCGGCTGGGTCAACTTCGGCCTGTCGCGTCGTGTGCGCATGCAGGTGTTCGCCTCGACCGGATTCACCAACAACAGCGCCGATTTCGCTGGCGGCATGTCGCTGAGTTTCCGCCTGAATTGAGCAATGCGGCGGCTTACCAGCCCTTGGCGATAAGGTCCGCCTCGGCCTTTTCATCCAGGGGATCGGACGCGCCGATCCGGCTATAGGCCTGGTCGAGCGCGGAACCGTCCGCCCCCGCGGCAAGGCCGATATCGCTGCCATTGGCTGGCCCGTCGCCCTTGCCCTCGGCTTCGACAGACCACTTGCCTTCTTTCCGGCAGGCTAGCCCGATGTCACCGGCAACGCTGTATTCGCGGCAATAGCGGCCGTCCTTGGCGCGGACTGTCAGCGAGGGACGCAGCACCCGCCCGTCGGCCAGTCTCGCCTCGCCCCGTGACGGCGTTGTCTCGAGCGCGACCTGGAAGGCATCACTTTGAACGGGCTTTCGATATTGCGTCAGCAGGACCACGCAAAGCAGGCTTGCCGCAATCGCGCCGCCCAGCGGCAGTGCATGACGCCGCCACCAAGGCGGATTGTCGTTGGCTGCTGCCGGCAGCGAAGCAGGTTCGCCGAGGCCCATGGCCTCGAGCAAGGCACTGTCCAGCTCCTGCCCGGCGATGGGTGCAAATGCGCCTGCAATCCGCGCATCGTTTGCCTTCCAGCGCTGTGCCCTCAGCGCCAGCTCCGGGTCGCTTGCAAGCTCGGCCTCGAATTCGGCTACTTCATCCGCGGGCATGACGCCATCGAGCCAGGCTGCCAGCCTTTCGTCGCGATCCCGGTTCATTGCAGTTCTCCCGGCATGGCGGCGAGCGCAATTTCGATGCGCCCGCGCGCACGAGCAAGACGGCTCATCACCGTTCCCACGGGCACTTCCAGCACTTCGGCCGCATCGCGATAGCTCATACCCTCGACCACCACGAGCACGAAAGCCGCGCGCTGGTCTTCCGGCACTGTCTGCAAGGCACGCTGGGCCGCCGCCAGTTCGGAACGGTTCTCGACCAGGTCCCTGCCGTCCTGTCCCACCAGATCGATCGCATCCTCGACCGGTACAGAATGGCCGCGCCGCTGCGCCGAGCGCGCGGCATCTATGTGCAGGTTCTGGGCAATGCGGAACATCCAGCTGTCGATCCGAGTGCCCTCTTCGAAGAGATGCGCTCGCGACAAGGCCCTTTCGACCGCCGACTGCATCAGATCGTCTCCATCCTGGGCACTGCCCGCCATGGCCTGACAAAACCGCCGCAAGCGGGGAAGCGCAGCGACAATCGCCTTGCGCATCGATTCACTCGCGGCATTACCGTCTGCCATCCAATTCTCCCGCATAACGAACGCCACGCCGCAAAATTCCGGTAGCGCGCGCAAAAAATGTTAGAGGTCGCTACACAATTACGGCGCTTGCGGGAATAGTTGAGCTTCTGGAGCGTTTTGGATCTGACGCGGCCTGTTTGCGATTGGCCGCCCGGACTGTGAAATGAGCGCGAGCCATGACAGGATTGAGAAACGCCCAATTGCCGATCGCCCTGTTGGCAGGGCTGCTTACCGTTCAGGCCTTGGCGGCAAGCGGCAAGGATCCTGACCTGGAGTCCAGGGCGCAACAACGGCTCGACCGCGATACCCAGCGCGCCGCCGATCGTGCTGCTGAA
This sequence comes from Novosphingobium sp., assembly GCA_050248535.1. Classification (GTDB taxonomy): domain Bacteria; phylum Pseudomonadota; class Alphaproteobacteria; order Sphingomonadales; family Sphingomonadaceae; genus Novosphingobium. Next base: position 17,994 of record JBFWSE010000004.1, on the reverse strand, counting down.
AGGGCAGCGCGTTTTACCGTCGAAAGCGCCAAGATCGAAGAACGCGCCTTGCGCGATCCGGATAAGGCCGCCGAGGAACGTATAAAACTGGAGGCCGACAGGACGAGGCAGGAAGTCCGGACTGCGGATGAACTGGCCAAGGTCCAGGAAGATTTCCAGGAGGATTCGGCCAAGGAGGCCGAGGATCGCGCCAAGGAAGCGGAAGATCAGGCGGAACGGGAAGCCAAGGAAGCCGAAAGGGCGAGCGAACTGGCTTCGTCCGAAGACAGTTCGGGGCACGGATCGAGCGAGTCCATGCGTGACCTTGCCGCTAATGAAGGCGCTGAGCACGACGAACGCGGCTTTCCCGTGCGGCGTGGCGAACTGGTCGGCATCGACATTTCACCTGAGACCTTGAGCGCGGCACAGGCACGCGGATTCAAGATAATCGAGCGGCGGCGTATCGAGGCGCTTGACCGCGAAATCATCCGCATTTCGGCGCCACAAGGCGTCAGCGCGGTCGAGGCGCGCAGCATTCTGCGCAATATCGATCCGCGTGCGACAGTCGACTTCGATCACTACTATGGGCTTAATCTCACTGCCGGCGGGCATGGCCGCCCCATTCGCGGAAGATTGACTGCCGCACTCCCGCAACAGCCACTGGCAGTGGGCATGATCGACACCGCCGTCCGCCAGCATCCCGCGCTTGGACAGTCGCGCCTGATCGCCTGGCGGCCCGGAACCCAGGGCAGTGCTCCGGTCGAACACGGCACGGCGGTCGCATCGCTGCTGGCCGAAAGCGGCCGCGCGACGATCTGGTCGGCCAATATCTTTCGCGGTCCGGCAAGCCGGCCCTATACTTCCGCCGACGTGATCGCCGATGCATTGGGCTGGATGATCCAGGGCGGCACGCCGGTGATCAACATGAGCCTGTCAGGCCCGCGCAACGCCATTCTCGACCGGTTGATCGCCGATGCACTGGCCAGCGGCCGGACGGTCGTGGCGGCGGCCGGAAACGGTGGCCCCACCGCGCCGCCGGCCTGGCCAGCCGCCGTGCCCGGCGTCATCGCCGTGACGGCGGTCGACAAGGATGGCCGCATCTACCGCTACGCCAATCGCGGCCGCCACATCGCCGTTGCTGCCCTTGGCGTCGATATTGTCGCCGCCAATGCAAACGGCGGATTCGCGCGGTTCAGCGGCACTTCTTTCGCCACGCCACGTGTCGCCGGCTGGCTGGCAAGGTGCCGCGCGAGAGGCGGCTCGGCCGGAGACTGCACCAATCGTCTGCGCAAATCGGCAAGGGACCTTGGCGCCGAAGGTTTCGACGAAGTCTATGGTTTCGGACTGGTCGAATAAGTCAGTTCGGGCCTGAACCTGCCAATCAGCGTCGCACAGGCAGATGCACTTGAATGTAGGCCGAAACCGCCCAGATTTCGTCCGCCGAAAGTGCGTCCTTGTATGCGGGCATCGGCGATGAAAACGGCGCACCGCCTTCGGCCAAGGTCCAGTACATGAAGCCATCCGATTGCGAGATGCGCATTTCCGCAAGCCAAGCCAGGTCGCCAGGCCGGGGCGCGAGCTTGAGCCCTTCCGGCCCATCGCCCTGGCCGGTCGCGCCATGGCAAGACTGGCAATGACTGGCATAGACCGCCGCGCCCCGATCGATCGTCGCGCGCGACTTTGGCAAGGGGCTGCGCATTGCCGCGTATGGCGCGGGCACGCCCGAATCCCGAACAAAGGCGTGCCGCGGCAAATTGCCGATTTCGGACCACTTGTGCCGCATGCTCCAGCGTTGCGGCGCCCATCCGGGCATGGCCATGACAGCTGTGCAGCAAGCAAATGCCAATGCCACACCCATCGCGATCGAACGAGATCTCATCGAAGCACCCTAGGTCGCGACGCAGCACTTCTCAACTGCCGTTATGGGAAATCGTCCCGCTACAAGGGGTTTCCGTCCCGATCCCGGTAGATATCCCTGCGCCCGACATGGTTGGCCGGCCCCACCAGCCCGTCGCGCTCCATGCGTTCGATCCATTTCGACGCGGTGTTGTAGCCCACCCCCATCTGGCGCTGCAGCCAGCTCGCCGAGGCCTTCTGGCTTTCGAACACCAGCTGGCAGACCTGACGGTACTTGCGGTCCTCGGGGCTGTCGGAGGCGCCTTCGAGATCGTCGAAACCGAACATCCCATCCTCCGGCTCCTCGGTGACCGAATCGACGTATTCGGGCTCGCCCTGGCCGCGCCAGAACGTAGCTACGCGCTCGACTTCTTCGTCCGAGACAAAGGGACCGTGAACCCGTCGGACGGCCTCGGTATTGGGCTTGTAGAGCATGTCACCCTTGCCCAGCAGCTGCTCGGCGCCCTGCTCGCCCAGGATCGTGCGGCTGTCGATGCGGCTGGTGACGGCGAAGCTGATGCGGGTGGGCAGGTTGGCCTTGATCACGCCGGTGATGACATCGACCGAGGGGCGCTGCGTCGCCATGATCAGGTGAATGCCCGCTGCCCGGCTTTTCTGGCTAAGGCGTTGAATCAGAACTTCGATTTCCTTGCCGACTGTCACCATCAGGTCGGCCAGTTCGTCGACGATAAGGACGATCTGCGGCAACACCTGATAGTCGAGCTGGCTCTCTTCGTGCAATTCCTCGCCGGTTTCCGGATCGAAACCGATCTGGATACGGCGGCCGAGCGGCTTGCCCTTGGCCTTGGCGGCTCTGACCTTGTCGTTGAAACCGGACAGGTTGCGCACGCCGATTTCGCTCATCTGGCGATAGCGCCGCTCCATTTCCTCCACTGCCCACTTGAGCGCGCGAACGGCCTTGGCGGGCTCCACCACCACCGGCGAGAGCAAGTGCGGGATGTCGTCGTAGCTCTTGAGTTCGAGCACCTTGGGGTCGATCAGGATCAAACGGCACTGTGCCGGGGTAAAACGGTACAAAAGCGAAAGCAGGATAGCGTTAAGGCCCACCGACTTGCCCGATCCGGTTGTGCCCGCCACCAGCAAGTGCGGCATGGCGGCCAGATCGGCGACAATCGGCTCGCCGGCAATGTCCTTGCCCAGGATGATCGGCAGGTTGCCCTTCGACTGGGCGAAGGCCTCGCAGGCGACCAGTTCCTTGAACGAGACGGTATGACGATCGGCATTGGGCAGTTCGATGCCCATCACCGTGCGGCCCGGGATGGCCGAGACACGGGCTGAGATGGCGCTCATGTTGCGGGCAATGTCGTCGGCCAGGCCGATTACCCGGGCGGCCTTGATACCGGGGGCGGGCTCGAGCTCGTACATGGTGACGACCGGGCCGGTGCGAACCGCCTTGATCTCGCCCTTGACGTTGAAATCGTCAAGCACGGTTTCGAGCAGCCGGGCGTTTCGTTCCAGGCTCAGCTTGTCGATCTTGATCTGACTGTGCGGCGCGGCATCGGCGAGCAAGTCGAGCCCGGGCAGTTCGTATTCGTCGAACAGGTTGCCCTGGCGGCTCGAAGCGCCGAGTTGCGCGGGCTTGGCGGACTTGGCGGTGTCGGTGATTTCGGGCGGATTGCGCGGACTTGCCAGCGGGACGACCGGCGCCGGCTCGCGCTTGGCCTTGGCGAGCGGACGCAGTAGTGTCTTTGTCTCGCCAGTCACAATCGTGCGGCGGGGCATGCGCGGGAGCGTCAGCAGCTGGCCCCAGTCGATGGCGAAAACCCGCCCCGCCAGATAGGCGCCCAGCACCAGACAGAGTAGCGCCGAGGGGAGCACCAGCCAGAACTGCGAATCCTCGGGCAAATAACTCGCCGCGCCGAGGATCGCTTTCGAACCCAGCAGCCCCACAATCCCGCCCATCGAGGCCGGCAGGCTGCCACCGGGTTCGGTGAAAGTCAGCGACAGCACGGTTCCCAACAGCATCATGGCGAACAGCAGCACGGCGATTGGCCGCCACCAGGCGTGATTGGCATGCGGCTCGCCCGCCTCGTCTTCCTCGGCGATCCGCCACAGCTTGCGGGCGAAAACATAAAGCAAAGGCAGGAACAGCACCGAGACCGGGCCGAACAGGAACAGCGCCCGCTCCGCCACCCAGGCGCCCGAGGCCCCCATCCAGTTCTTTACGTCGCCGCCTGCCGCTGTCGAAGCCGAGGGATCGGTCTGGTGATAGGTGGCAAGAGCAATGGCGAGGAACACTGCCCCGGCGAACAACAGTGTGGCTCCGCCCAGCTCCAGACTGCGGAAAAAGGCGCGGCGCAGGATCGCGCCCCAGTTCTTGGTGCCGATCCGCTGGTTCGATGCTCCGATTGCGCGCGATGCCATGACAGTCTCCGAAGTCGCCCTATCATGCGCCCATTGACGACTCGCCGTCAAGAATCTTGAGGGATTCCAGCGAGTCGCGCTTTGGGGATAAGCCCGTCTATCGCGGCCCAAGCCACTGATCCAAGAGTCTTTCCCCGCCTTGCATCCATGCCGCCAAGGGCAATGACCGGGCATCCCGCTCTCGCCGCCAGCAGCCGGAAGCGCAGTTCACCGAGCCATTTGCGCCCCGGATGCGAACGCGTGGCAAAGACCGGGGCGAGGACGATCGCATTGGCTCTGGCGCGCCGCGCCGCGACAATTTCGGCAAGACTGTGCGCCGTGACGAGGCGCGCGATGGCCGGACCGCGCGTGACTATACCCGGCGGACCATAGACGGCATCCGCCCCCCATTGCCGCGCCTGCCGCGCCGTGCCTGAAAACGCGACGCAATGCCCATAGCGCTTCGCCGCTTTGGCAAGCGCCGCAAACCGCGCGCGCCGCGCGGCGGCGGGCAAGTGATAATGCCGGAAAATCAGGCCCGAACCGCGCGGCAGGCACGCCAGCACGCGCTCCAGCACGGCATCGTTGCGCTCGTCGCTGACGAGCCAGATCCGGGGCAAGGCACTCTGGCGCTTGAGCATGCGCGCGCTATAGCAGCCGGGCATGAATGAACCAGCCGCCCGTCTCGCCGATGTCAAAAACCGCATCGCCGCTGCCGCGAAACTCGCCCGGCGCGAGGCGAAAGACGTGACTCTGGTGGCCGTGAGCAAGACCCATCCGGCCGAACGCATCGTGCCGTTGATCGCGGCAGGCCAACGCACCTTCGGCGAGAACCGGGTGCAGGAAGCCCAGGTCAAATGGCCCGCGCTGCGCGAAGAACATCCCGGCATCGATCTGCACCTTGTCGGCCAGCTGCAATCGAACAAGGCGGACGAGGCCGTGGCCCTGTTCGACTGCATCCATTCGCTCGACCGCAGCTCGCTGGTTGCAGCACTGGCCAGGGCCATGGACAAGGCCGGGCGGCAAGTGCCGTGCTTCGTCCAGGTCAACATCGGCGAGGAGGAGCAGAAAGGTGGCTGCGCCATCGCCGATCTGCCGAACCTGCTGGCCGAGGCTCGCGTGGCGCAGCTGCCGGTCATCGGCCTGATGTGCGTTCCACCCCACGGCCTGGAGCCCGCCCCCTGGTTCGCGCTGCTGGCGAAGCTCGCGGACGACCATGGGCTGGCCGGTCGCTCCATGGGCATGAGCGAGGATTTCGAAACCGCCGTCATGCTTGGTGCAACTCATGTCAGAGTTGGCAGCGCGCTGTTCGGCGCGCGCGAATAGGGAGAGAAGAGATGGTTCCCAAGGTATCCCAGATCCGCGAGGAAATGGCCGACCGCGAGGCGATCCGCGATTGCCTGTTCCGCTACTGCCGGGGAATCGACCGGATGGATCCGGAATTGCTGGCCACCGCCTATTGGCCCGGCGCGATGGACTATCACACCGGTTTTGAGGGCACAGTCGAGCAATTCATCGAATGGGCCCTGCCCCGCCTCGCCGCGATGGAACAGGCGATGCACATGATCGGCAACATCTTGATCCGGATCGAGGGCGATATGGCCAAGGTCGAGAGCTATCTCTGGTCGGTGAGCGTGCTGCCGGGCGACGATCCGCAGAAAGTCATCACCTGCGGCCGCTACAACGACCGCTTCGAAAAGCGCGACGACGAATGGCGCATCGCCGAGCGCTGGGTGGTGCACGACTGGTACGAGCAGAGCGCCAACACCGGTGACTGGGATGTGGGGCCTTTCGGCATGACCGGACTGCTGCGCGGGGCCAACAAGCCCGACGACCAGAGCTATACATGGCTGGGGATGGATTGATTCCAGAGCATAGGAACCGCAACAAGTTGCCCAAAAATTCCGTCGGCCCTGAGCTTGTCGAAGGGCTGCTCTGCCTTGCCACGTTGAAAAAAAGAACGGTCCTTCGACAAGCTCAGGACGGAAGGGTCTGGTTGGGGAATGCCCAGGCCGATCGATTGGCCGCCGTTACCCCGCCCGCGCCAGGATATTCGCCGCCGTCGTCACCAGCCCGCCATTGGCGTTGATCGTCAGCCCGGTCAGCCAGCGTGCTTCATCGGACGCCAGGAAGGCGACGACATCGGCGATGTCCTCGGGCTCGCCCAGCCGCCTCAGCGCCGTCCACGGCGGCACGGCATTGGGCCAGGTCTGACCCGCAATCATTTCGGTGCGGGTACAGCCGGGCGCCACCGAGTTGCAGGTGATGCCGCGCTCGCCCAGTTCCTGCGCCAGGCTGCGGATAAAGCCTTCCGATCCCGCCTTGGCCGCGGCACCCGCCGAAACCCCCGGCGCCCCCCAGGTGGCCATGCCTGAGGAAATGAACACGATGCGGCCATGCGCGCTTTGCGACAGCCGGGCATATTCGGCGCAGGCCAGAATGGTCGCGCGCAGGTTCAAGGCCAGCGCCTTGTCGATTGCCTCGGTGGTGAGATTGACCGCCAACCCCTGACTGCCGCCGCCGGCATTGAGCACGAGGATATCAAGACCGCCGAGCGCGGCATGAGCCTGACGCACCACTTCTTCCGCCGTTTCGCCCTCAGCCAGATCGCCCATGACGACTTCGCCGCCGATCTCTTTCGCCAGGGCCTCTGCCCGTTCGCGTTCGGTGCGGGCGTGGACCACGACCCTTGCTCCGTCCGAGGCCAGCCGCCGCGCGATCGCCGCGCCGATGCCGCGCGAGGAGCCAGTGACCAGTGCCGTTCTGCCATCAAGACGCATTGTTCAATCCTTCAGCGTTGGAAGCCCACCCCGCTGCGACCATCCTCACCTTCGGTTCGGCAAGTCTCGCTCCCCTCCCGCATGCGGGAGGGGTTGGGGGTGGGCCAGTCAGTAGATTACGCATAGGCAAGAATCGTGGAGGCAGACGCGATCGCGCCGCCGGTCGCCGGAATGGTGTGGCCGGTCAGCCAGCGCGAATCGTCCGAGGCGAGGAAGGCGACGATGTCGGCGATGTCCTCGGGCTGCCCGGCGCGGGCCATGGCGGTGTACCTGGGCACGGTTTCGGTGACGAAGGCAGGGGCTTCCTTGCTCAGCGTCAGGCCGGGCTCAACCGAATTGCAGGTAATCCCGCGTGCCCCAAGCTCCTGCGCCACCGAACGGATGAACCCCGCAGCCGCCGCTTTGGCCCCCGAATAGATCGCCCCCATGACTGCCGGTTGCGAAGCCGAAGCCGAGCTGATCAGCACCACCCGGCCATGCGCACTTTGCGTGAGCCGCGCGAACTCGCTGACCGCGAGGATCACCGAACGCAGGTTGAGCCCCAGCACCGCATCGACAGTTTCGGCGGTCGCCTCGATAATCGGCCCGCTGTGGGGGGCGCCGGCATTGCAGACCAGAATATCGAGCGCGCCATGAACGGCGAAGGCATCCTTCACCACTTGCAACGCCGTGTCGCCCGCTCCGAGATCGCCCAGCACGACATCCGCCGTGCCGCTCTTGGCGCGAATTTCCGCAGCCACTGCTTCGGCCAGAGACGGATCGCTGCGCGCGTGCAAGACGACTTTTGCGCCGTCTGCCGCCAGCCGCCGGGCAATGGCGGCGCCGATCCCGCGTGAGGATCCGGTGACAAGAGCAATCCTGCCGGCGAGTGGTAAGCCCGATTGTGTCATCCGGCCAGTCTATGCAGGTTTGGCCGGCGCTGAAAAGCGATATCAGTCGTCCATTCCGCCACCGAATTTGTATTCGCCGCGCTCGTGAATGATGTTGGCGCGGCCAACCAGCATTTCGTCCACTGTGCCGATGCGTTTGGCGTCCTTGTCCTTGTAGGGCAGCGAGTGCAGCACATAGCGCATGGCATTCAGCCGGGCGCGCTTCTTGTCGTCGCTCTTGATCACCGTCCAGGGAGAATCCGCCGTGTCTGTGTGAAAGAACATGGCTTCCTTGGCTCGGGTATAGTCTTCCCACTTGTCGAGGCTGGCGAGATCGACCGGTGACAGCTTCCACTGCTTGAGCGGGTGGACCTTGCGTTCCTTGAAACGGCGGCGCTGCTCGGCCCGGCTGACCGAAAACCAGAACTTGATGAGATGGATGCCGCTGCGGGTAAGGTTGCGTTCGAATTCGGGCGCCTGGCGCAGGAACTCGCGATATTCCTCGTCGCTGCAGAAGCCCATCACCCGCTCGACTCCGGCGCGATTGTACCAGCTGCGGTCGAACATGACGATCTCGCCAGTGGTAGGCAGATGCTCGACATAGCGCTGGAAATACCACTGGCCGCGCTCGACTTCACTCGGCTTTTCAAGTGCGACAACGCGCGCGCCGCGCGGGTTCATGTGTTCCATGAACCGCTTGATCGCCCCGCCCTTGCCAGCCGCATCGCGCCCCTCGAACAGAATGATCAGGCGCTGGCGCGATTCCTTGACCCACTGCTGCAGCTTGAGCAGTTCGGTCTGGAGCACGAATTTCTCCTGCTCATAATCCTTGCGCAGCATCTTGTACTTGTAAGGGTAGGCCCCGCTGCGCCAGTCATCAGCCAGTTCATCGCTGGTCTTGCGCGGGCGGCCGGGTGGCTTGGGCAGGCCGAGCGACTGGCGCATGCGCGCGGCATCGTCGGGCGAGGCGCCGGCGATGATCGCCTCCAGCCCTTCCCTGGTGTCTCCGTCCGGAGCGCTGGCAATACTGCGCAGCGCCGCAAGCTCGGCTTCTTGGGCGGCAACAGTGCGTTCACCGGCCAGCCCAGGCTCGATATTGGCTTCCGCTCCGGCACTCTGGTCCGGATCTGCGGGGATCGACGATGGATTGTCCGCTTTCATGGTCTTGCGCTCCTCACCGCGGCATTGACCGGATGCGTCCTTCCCATGGCCTGGCACGCACCCGAATCAACGACGGCCCTTGGCGGAAGGGTCGCTCCTGGCAGTCCCAAGGTCAAACGGCGATATCGCCACTGCAGTTGCAGGAAACGCAACCAAGACTGGCTACAGCAGAGTGCCGCCATCCACTGGAATCAAGGCTCCGGTGATCATGCGCGCCTTGTCCGAACAGAGGAAGGCGATGACATCGGCGACGTCTTCAGGCTGCGTGATGCGCTTCAGGGCCTGGTCGGCCAAGGTTGCCTCGCGCATCGGACCCTGGGCGAGGTAAGGGGCGACTGTTTCGCTTTCGGTCGTCGCGGGAGCGACGGCGTTGATTCTGATCCAGCGTTCGCCGAATTGCACCGCCGCGCGGCGGGTAAGCGATTCCAGCGCGTATTTCATCGCGCCATAGGCCGCGACCGGGTAGAGCGCGCGCCGCGCCGTTACCGAGGACATGAACACCACGGAGGCCCCTTCCCGCAGCGAAGGCGAAAGTTGCTGCAACAGGAAGAAGGGCGCGCGCAGGTTGATGTGGAAGATCGCATCGAACATCTCGGGCGTGCAGACATCGACATCTCCGCCCGGCATGATCGCGGCGTTGAGCACCAGAGCATCGAGCTTGCCGCTGCACAGTTCGGTGACTTCCGCCGCCAGTTCATGCGCCGCGTTCGGCTGCGACAGGTCCGCTCCCACGACATCGGCTTCGCCGCCGCCCGCGCGGATATCCGCGGCATGCGCCTCTGCCTTGTCGCGCTGGCTGCCATAATGGAGGATCACCCTGTAACCATCCGCCGCCAGCGCTCTGGCCGTGGCCGCGCCGATCCCTTGCGATGCGCCGGTGACGAGGGCGCACTTCGCCGCGTCCGCCATCCAATTCTCTCCCATGCCCTTTGTGCGATTGACAGGGGCAATGCCCCTATCCAAGCTTCGCGGCAAGCACAGAAGCATTTGGAGAGGATATATGGATCGCCAGCGCGAAGAGGACATTTCCGGCAAGGTCGCCATCATGACCGGGGCCAGCCGCGGCATCGGCAAGGAAGGCGCATTGGCGCTCGCCCGCCGGGGGGCGAAAGTGGTGCTGGCGGCACGAACGGTCGATCCGCTGGCCGACCCCACCATGCCGGGCACTCTGGGCGAGACGCTGCGCCAGATCGAGGAGGCGGGCGGCGAGGCCCTGGCCGTGGAAACCGATATCGCCAGGGAAGAAGACCTGAAGCGGCTGGTGGACAAGACCGTGGAGCGCTTCGGCGGGGTCGATATCCTCGTCAATAACGCCGCGGCGACCAACGGGGCCTATTGGGACAAGACTTTCCTCGAATTGACCCGCGAGGAATGGCTCTATCAGTTCGACGTCAACGTCCACGCGCCGTTCACCCTGATGCAATTGTGCATCCCGATCATGACGCAGCGCGGCGGCGGTCGGGTGATCAATATCACCACCGGCAGCGGCGAGGTCTTCCGCCTGCCCGAGGAACCGCGCCACAAGAACCTGGGCACCAAGAACCTGGAAGTCGTCGGCTATTTCTGCCCCAAGCGCGCCATGGACCGCATCGGTTCGGTGATCGCGGACAGCATGGAACAGCGCAATGTCCACATCATCGGCCTGATGCCCGGCTGGGTCGCGACCGAAATGGTCCAGGCGCGCATGGAGCGCGAAGTGGGCGATCTCGACGCCATTGAACACCGCCCGGTGGGCATGGACATTCCCGCGCGGATGATCGCCTATTTCGCGGCCTGCGAGAACCCGGCGGAATATACCGGGCGGCTGTTCTTTGCGGAGCGCGAGCTGGCGGAAATGGGAGTCGAGGTGGATTGAGCTTGGAAGTAATGTAGTTTTGCATTATATTGCGGTTCGATTGGAGAAGAACATGACAACCTTGTCGTTAACCGAACGGGGTCAGGTCACTTTCCGGAAGGACCTGCTCAAGCATCTGGGCATCCGGCCCGGGGACAAGATCAGGCTCGATTTGCTCCCCGGGGGGCGGGTCGAGCTGCGCGCGGACAAGGCAAAGGGTTCGTGGGATGATGTCGAAAACCTGTTCGCAGACAAGCTAGTCAAGACCCGGTTGACCATAGATGAAATCAACGAAGCCATAGCCGAAGCCGGAGCGGCCGCTGGGGCCGGCAAGAACTGAGACGCTGCATGAAGATAACCGCAGACACCAATCTGCTGCTACGCCTCTTCGTTCACGACGACGACAGGCAGCGCAAGCTTGCCAAGGAAGCACTGGTTGATGCGGACCTCGTTGCAGTCAGCGTACATGCGCTTTGCGAATTGTCCTGGGTCATGGGACGCAGCCATTCTTTCACCAACGGCGAGGTGGCGACGGCTATCCGGGTTCTGATGAATACCGGCAATGTCGTATTGAACCGTCCGGCAGTGGAGGCGGGTTTGCGGATGCTCGACGTAGGCGGAGACTTCGCCGACGGGGTGATTGCCTTCGATGGGCAGTGGCTGGGCGGGGAGACATTTGTCTCGTTCGACCGGAAAGCAGTAAAATTGCTTCAAAAACAAGGTGGCGATCCAGTGTTGCTAGGGTAAATGTATTGACGATCAAGAGCGAAAGCATCCAAGACTTGGGTATGTGGGACTGGGATAGATTAGATCATCGACTCGGTCTCGTTGCAAACGGACCGCCAGCGGCGAAGCTGGCCGCCGCAATAGTTCCTGGCGAGAGAATCGACAGGGCTTATGAACAGGGCGTCTTTCAGCGAACGAATTTGCCCGGTTTTTCCATGGTTGAGGCATCAATAGGGTACTTTGCGCGAGAAATATTTAAAATTCTTCGGGATGCAGGGTCCAAGGAAGGTTTTGTAGTAGAGCAAGTGGCGGACAACAAGCCAAGCGAGCATTTTCGCAGATTCTTTTTGACTGATGAAATCGCAGACCAAATCAAGCAGGATTGCACATTCGAGCCGACGATGGCCTTCATCGACGACAAGCAGCAGTGCGCCATCGCTACCTGTTATTCGGATTACTCGCTGCTATGCATGTCACAGCATCTGTTTGACGAGTTTTTGAGTTCGAACCCACTGGATTTGACTCTCTGGCGTGATGAGCCGCGATACCCGCTTGCAGAAACTTTCCTACAGGCAGTGGCATTGGCGGAGCGAAGAGCTAAATCTTGGGATGAGCGAATGAAACCAAGACGTGCTTGAGCTTGTGCAAATAGACTGAACGCTGTTCGTCCCTAAGGCACCAGCACCGTATCCCGCGCCTCCGCCAGCATCTTGGGATAGTCCAGCGTATAGTGCAGCCCCCGGCTTTCCTTGCGCTTCAAGGCCGAACGCACGATCAGTTCCGCCGTCTGCAGCAGGTTCCTCAATTCGATCAGGTCGGTCGTCACCCGGAACGCCCCGTAATATTCCTCGACTTCCCCGCTCAGCATGCCGATGCGGTGCTGCGCGCGTTCGAGGCGTTTGGTGGTGCGCACGATGCCGACGTAGTTCCACATGAAGCGGCGGATTTCGGTCCAGTTCTGCTTGATGATCACTTCCTCGTCGGAATCGGTGACCCGGCTTTCGTCCCATGGGCGCACCTGGGGCGGGGCTTCGAACGAATCCCAGCGGTCGAGGATGTCGGCAGCGGCCGCCTCGCCGAAAACGAAGCATTCGAGCAGTGAATTGGACGCAAGGCGGTTCGCGCCGTGGAGCCCGCTTTCGGTGCATTCGCCGGCGGCATAGAGGCCGGGCAGGTCCGTGCGGCCATCGAGATCGACGACAATGCCGCCGCAGGTATAGTGCTGCGCGGGCACCACCGGGATCGGCTGCTTCGTCATGTCGATGCCGAGGCCGATCAGCTTTTCGTGGATGTTGGGGAAGTGCTCGCGCACGAAATCGGCGGGCTGATGGCTGATGTCGAGATGGACATAGTCAAGCCCGTCACGCTTGATCTCGGCGTCGATGGCGCGGGCGACGACATCGCGCGGGGCCAGCTCAAGCCGGTCGTCGTAATCTTCCATGAAGCGCCTGCCCGAGCGCGGGTTGATCAGCCGCCCGCCCTCGCCGCGCACCGCCTCGGTGATGAGGAAGTTCTTGACTTCTAGATTGTAGAGGCAGGTCGGGTGGAACTGCATCATTTCCATGTTGCCGACCCGCGCGCCCGCGCGCCAGGCCATGGCGATGCCGTCGCCGGTCGCGCCGCGTGGCGCGGTGCTGAACTGGTAGACGCGCCCTGCCCCGCCAGTGGCCAGCACGGTCGCACGCGCGGTATGCGCCTCGACCTTGCCGCTGGCCTCGTCGAGCGCATAGACGCCCCAGACCCGGCCCGATCCCGAATAGCGCAGCTCGTGGTGCCCGGTGATCAGGTCGACACAGGTGCGGCCGGGTAGCAGGGTGATATTGGGGTGATCCTGCGCCGCCTTGAGCAGCGCCTGCTGCACCGCCCAGCCAGTTGCGTCGGCGACATGGACGATGCGCCGCTGCGAATGCCCGCCCTCGCGCGTCAAGTGCAGCTTTTCGCCTTCGGTGTTGAACGGCACGCCCAGTTCGATCAGCCGGTCGATGGCCTGGGGGGCCCGTTCGATGACGAATTCGACCGTTTCCACCCTATTGAGCCCCGCGCCCGCCACCATGGTATCGGCAATGTGCTGTTCGAAGGTGTCGCCGGCATCGAGCACCGCAGCGATCCCGCCCTGCGCCCAGGCAGTAGATCCCCCGGCCAGTTCGCCCTTGGCCAGGACGAGAACTTTCAGCTGCTCCGCCAGCGCCAGCGCCGCAGTGAGTCCGGCCGCTCCGGAACCCACGACGATGACGTCGGGCGTCATGCCGCTTCCTTCACCGCGCTGGTCAGCGAAACGAAAACATCCTCCAGATCCGCCTCGCGCGTAGTGACATCGACGATGGCAAAGCCCTGCGCCTGGACCAGCGCCAGCACTTCGCCCGCATTGGTCCGGTCCTTGTCATAGGTCACTTCGATGGTCCGCTCGCCGCTGTGCTCGCACTTGTGGAACAGCGGGCTTGCGGGCAGCGCATCGATATCGCGGTCGAAGGTCAGCACCACGATCTTCTCTCGCGCCATGTCCACCAGTTCGCGCGTGGTCTGGTTGGCGATCACCCGGCCATGATTGATGATGGCGATCCGGTCGCACAGTTCCTCGGCCTCTTCGAGGTAATGGGTGGTGAGCACCACGGTCACGCCCTCGGCGTTCATCTCCGCGACCAGTTCCCACAACTGCCGCCGCAGTTCGACATCGACGCCTGCGGTCGGCTCGTCGAGCACCAGCACCGGCGGCGAATGGACCAGCGCCTTGCCGATCAGCAGCCGCCGCCGCATGCCGCCCGACAGGGTGCGCGAATAGGCGTCCTTCTTGTCTAGCAGGTGGATCGCCTTGAGGATTTCCAGCGTGCGCCGCTCTGCCTTGGGCACGCCCCACAGGCCCGCCGTGTTTTCCAGCACCTCGAAGGGAGTGAAGAAGGGATCGAACACGACTTCCTGCGGCACGATGCCGATCGAGCGCTTGGCGTTGCGCATGTCGCGATCGATGTCGAAACCCCAGATCGAAGCATGGCCCGACGTCTTCTTCACCATGCCGGCGAGGATATTGATCAGCGTCGATTTGCCCGCGCCATTGGGGCCCAGCAGACCAAAGATGCCGCCCTGGGGCACGTCGAAACTGACTGAGTCGAGCGCCAGCTTGCCCTCACCCGCGCCGGCGGGCGCATAGCGTTTCACTACATCGCGGATCGAGATTGCCGGGCCATCGTTCATCGTCCCGCCTTTGCGGCAGGATTGGCCCTGCGTAAAGAGGGGCTCAAAGCATGCAATCCCGTTGGGTGGCCTGGCGGGGGAGTAGGTCGGTGCCGTCTCGAAATTCGTCCTTCCGCGAATTTCGCAAGGAGGCCTAGTAAACCGGCTCCGACAGCTTGACGATCTGGCTGCGCGACCACTTGTCGGCGGGATTAAGCTCCAGCGCGAAGGCATAGTCGGGCAAGGCGCTCTCCTTCATGCCCTTGGCCACCAGGAAATTGGCCCGCTGCACATAAGCGTCGGCCTTGGTATATTCGAGTTCGATGGCGCGCGTCATATCGGCGATAGCGCGGTCGTATTGCTTCCTTGTGCCGTAAATTGCTCCGCGGATGTACCAGGCATCGGTAAGTTCCGGATTGAGCGACAAGGCCCGGTCCAGATCGGCAATGGCCAGATCGGTCTGCTTCATCCGGCGGTAGACAAGCCCGCGCACATAGTAGGCGTCGGCATCGTCGGGGAGCAGCTGGATGACCTTGGTCAGATCCATCGCCGCGCGGTCGTATTGCTGCATTTTGCGATAGAGCAAGCCGCGGTTGTAATAACCGGCGGTGGAAGCAGGATCGAGCACGATGGCCTTGGTAAGATCGCCGATGGCCAGGTTGTATTGCGTCTTTTCCATGTAGGCATAGCCGCGCGCGGCGAAGGCGGCGGAGCTGTCGGGCGAAAGCCCGACAGCGCGTGTCAGGTCCGATATGGCGCTGTCATAATGCCGCTGGCGGTTATGCAGCTTGCCGCGATTGAACCAGGCCGACGCGTTAGAGGGATTCATGGCGATGGCCTGACCATAATCGGCAAAGGCCAGATCGTCCTGTTCCTTGTCGCGATAGACATTGCCGCGATTGACATAGGCATCGGCAAAGCGCGGCGCATATTTGATCGCCTGGGTATAATCGTAGATCGCCTTGTCCGCCTCGCCCATGTCGCGATAGCGATTGCCCCGGTTGAACCAGGCATCGGCGAAATCGGGCTTGAGCCGGATCGCCTTTGTGAAGTCTGCAATGGCATGCTGGTCCATGCCCTTGCGGCCATGGACGATGCCGCGGATATTGAAGGCGAAATCGTAATCCGGCAGCAGGCCAATGGCGCGATCGGCGTCGGCCAGCGCCAAGTCGTCCTGCCCTTTCAGACGGTAACCGAAGGCGCGGTTGGCCAGATCCTTGGCGAGCAGCGATCCGGTGCTGGCGTCCGCCGAGATCAGCCAGGTGCAGGCGGCAATCACCTGATCCGGCGTCGCGGAAATGCCATAGCAGGCCTCGCGCTGCTGTTGATCGGAATTGGCCCAGGCAGGCACTGCCGCCGCCAGCATGGGCAGGACAAAGGCCATTCTTTTCATGGTCTTGATCACCGTATCGCTATCCCTGTCTTGCCTGGGCCAGGCGCCCGGCAGGCCTTACTCTAGCGAAGTCAGGTGCAGGAATTGTAAATCCCGGTGGATTTGGCTGCCTGCAGCGCACAAGCCATCTGGAATCTGTCCGCGCAAGCTGCTAGCGGCGCAAGCATGAATCAGCCGCCCGAAACCGTCCATACCGCTTCGCGCCGGGTCAAATGCGACGGGGCCACCGAAATCGCCGCCTCGCTTGGCCATCCCCGCGTCTGGCTGGAAATCGACGAGCGCGGCTATGTCGATTGCCCCTATTGCGACAAGCGCTTCGTGCTGGACGACGACACGCACCACGCCTGACCCGGCAATACTGGCGTTCGTCGCCGGATCGCCTATATCCGGGGCATGACGACACTCTCCGACCCCCGCTCATTGCTTTACCGCTCCGGCCAGCTCTCACCCGAAGAAGCCCAGGCGCTCGCCCGCGAAACTCTCGCCCGCTGCGACGATGGCGAGCTCTATCTGCAATTCATCGCCAGCGAGGCTTTCGGCTTCGATGACGGCAGGCTCAAGACCGCCGACTATTCACGCGATGCCGGGTTCGGGCTGCGCGGGGTCTCGGGCGAGATGACCGGTTTTGCCCATGCCAACGAGATTTCTGCAGCCGCGATCCGTCGCGCGGGCGAGACGCTGACGCTGCTCGATCCGGCCAGGGGCGGCATGGCGGCACCTCCGGGCGCGACCAACCGCCACCTCTACACCGACACATCGCCGCTCGACGCCATCGGCTTTGCCGAAAAGGTCAAGCTGCTCGAAACGATCGACGCGGCCGCCCGCGCCCGCGATCCGCGCGTCAGCCAGGTCAGCGCCAGCCTGATGGGCTCGTGGTCGGTGGTCGAGATCGTCCGCGCCGATGGCTTTGTCGCCACCGATGTGCGTCCGCTGGTGCGGCTCAATGTCTCCATCGTCGCCGAACAGAACGGCCGGCGCGAAACCGGCTCTTTCGGCATGGGCGGCAGGCGGCTCTACGACGACCTGTTTTCGCCCGCCAGCTGGAACCGCGCCATCGACGAGGCGCTGGCCCAGGCATTGGTCAATCTCGAAAGCGTCGATGCACCCGCCGGCGAAATGACCGTGCTGCTCGGCCCCGGCTGGCCCGGCGTCTTGCTGCACGAAGCCGTGGGCCACGGCCTTGAAGGCGATTTCAACCGCAAGGGCACCAGCGCCTTTTCCGGCCGCGTGGGCGAACGCGTCGGCGCGCCGGGCGTCACGGTGATCGACGACGGTTCGATTTCCGCGCGCCGCGGGTCGCTTTCCATCGACGATGAGGGCACCCCGACTCAAGAAAACGTGCTGATCGAGGACGGGATACTCAAAGGCTATATCCAGGACCGGCTCAACGCCCGGCTGATGGGCGTGGCCCCGACCGGCAACGGACGGCGCGAATCTTACGCTCATGCGCCGATGCCCCGCATGACCAACACCTTCATGCGCGGAGGCGAGGACGATCCAGCCGAGCTTCTCTCCCGCATCAAGAACGGCATCTTCGCCAAGAGCTTCGGCGGCGGACAGGTCGATATCACCAGCGGCAAATTCGTCTTTTCCTGCACCGAGGCCTACAAGGTCGAGAACGGCAAGCTAGGCGCGCCGATCAAGGGAGCGACCCTGATCGGCGACGGGCCGACCGTGCTGACCCGGGTTACCGGCATCGGCAACGACATGGTGCTCGACGAAGGCATCGGCATGTGCGGCAAGGGCGGGCAGTCAGTGCCGGCAGGCGTGGGGCAGCCGACCTTGCTGATCGAAGGGCTGACTGTGGGCGGGACGGCGTAATAT
>JBFWSE010000003.1:0-67258 GCA_050248535.1 Novosphingobium sp. | reverse complement strand
GCAACAAGAACGGCATCCCCAACGACCCGGAAAAGCCCTTCGTTACTTCCGGCATTCGCCTGGGCACGCCGGCGGGCACTACCCGCGGCTTTGGCGTCGAGGAATTCCGCCAGATCGGCGGGCTGATCGCCGAAGTGGTCGAGGGCCTGCGCAAGAACGGCGAGATGGGCGATGCACAGATCGAGGCCTCGGTCGCGGCCCGGGTGCATGAGCTGTGCGCGCGCTTCCCCATCTACCAAGGCATGTGAATGCGCTGCCCCTTCTGCGCCCATGACGACAGCCAGGTAAAGGACTCGCGCCCTACCGAGGACAACACCGCGATCCGCCGCCGCCGCCAGTGCGAAGGCTGCGGTGCGCGCTTCACCACATTCGAGCGGGTGCAACTGCGCGAGATCGTGGTGGTCAAGAGCGACGATAGCCGCGAGCCGTTCGAGCGGGGCAAGATCGAACAATCGGTGGCGCTCGCCTGCCGCAAACGCGGCATTGCCCAGGAACGGCTCGACCAGCTGGTTTCAGGCATCCAGCGTCAGATCGAGACCATGGGCGAGAGCGAAGTGGCCTCCAAGGCCATCGGCGAGATGGTGATGGATGGGCTGCGCCAACTCGATTCAGTCGCCTACATCCGTTTTGCTTCGGTTTATCGCGATTTCGGTGAAGCAAAGGATTTCGAGGACTTTGCGAGCACCGTGCGGGATGTCGGGAAGGGCTGACATGGCCCCCGCAATCGTCCTCGTCCGCCCCCAGCTCGGCGAAAACATCGGCAAGGCGGCGCGCGCCATGCTCAATTTCGGGCTCAGCGAAATGCGCCTTGTCGCCCCGCGCGACGGCTGGCCCAATCCCAGTGCCGGGCCGGCGGCAGCGGGAGCAGACGTGGTTCTGGAACGTGCGCGGGTTTACAGCACTCTTGCAGATGCCGTCGCCGACTGCGCCCATGTTCACGCCACCACGGTGCGCAAGCGCGGCGTCACCAAGCCAGTGCTGACGCCCGAGGAGGCGGCGCTTGCCATCCACCGCGAACCGGGCCGCTCGGCGATGGTCTTCGGACCGGAGCGCTCGGGGCTGGAAACCGAGGAAGTGGCACTGGCCCGCACCATTGTCACAGTGCCGGTGAATCCGGAATTCGGTTCGCTCAATCTGGCCCAGGCGGTGATCCTCTGCGCCTACGAGTGGTCGAAACACATGGGCCTGCCCCAGCCGCCCGCCGAAGACCTGCTGCCCCCTGCCCCGCAGGAGGAGCTCGAGGGCATGATCGCCCAGCTTGAGGCCATGCTGGAGCCGAAGAACTATTTCTTCCCCCACAGCCGCGCCGCCGCCACCCGGCTTACCCTTCGCAACATACTGACCAAGCCCGGCTGGAACCACCTGGAAGTACGCACCCTGCGCGGCGTGCTATCGGCGCTGGGCAAAGAACCACGCAGGCAATAATTCAAGGACAGTCCCCAAATTACGCCGGCGCTTGACTTTCCGGCCTCGCCCAGCCAAGGGCGCGCCTTCGCAATTGATCCCGCACTCCGGTGAAGCGGCGATCGCATGCAGTGCAAGACTGCATGGTGCGGTACCGGACCAGAAGCCTCGGGGCATTTCCGGGGCATGCAAATTGAAGGACCGAGGCGCATGACGAAGCGCACTACCTCGAAGTACAAGCTCGATCGCCGCATGGGCGAGAATATCTGGGGCCGCCCCAAGAGCCCGATCAACACCCGTCCCAACCCGCCGGGCCAGCACGGCGCCCGCCGCAAGGGCAAGACTTCGGACTACGGCATCCAGCTGCGCGCCAAGCAGAAGCTCAAGGGCTACTACGGCGACGTCACCGAAAAGCAGTTCAAGCGCACCTATCAGGAAGCCGCCCAGATGAAGGGCGATACCGGCCAGAACCTGATCGGCCTGTTGGAACGCCGGCTCGACATGATTGTCTATCGCGCCAAATTCGCGCCGACGATCTTCTCGGCCCGCCAGATCGTCAGCCACGGCCACATCCGGGTCAATGGCGTCAAGTGCAACATCGCCAGCCGTCGCGTCGCCCCGGGCGATGTCATCAGCCTGGGCCCCAAGGCCAAGGACATGGCGCTGATCGCCGAGGCGCAGAGCCTGGCCGAACGCGAAGTGCCCGACTATGTCGCTCCCGACGGCACCGACAAGGCGACCTTCGTGCGTGTGCCGAGCCTGGACGAAGTGCCCTATCCGGTGCGGATGGAGCCCAACCTGGTTGTCGAGTTCTACTCGCGCTGATCCGGTTCCGGGTTTCGGAATTTCGCAAGGGCGGTCCCGCGGGGCCGCCCTTTTCGCATGGCGGGCCAGGCGCCTTGTCCCATCATGCTTAACGGCACGGTGACCGGACTTTTTCACCCTGGCTTAGCCAGCCTCCTGAACTCGGTGCAAACCGGCTTTCGCAGATGGTGGATCGAGACAGTAACGCAGGATCCGCGCAAATGAATCGTTCCCGGCACGAAAGCGACACGGTTTGCGCGTCCGAAGAACAGGACGAAATTCCCGAAGCACCGCCCCCGGTTCCCTGGTTCGTCGCCAAATGCCGCGCCGGGTCGGGATCGAATTTCGACCTGCCGGTGCTCGACCTTTCGGCCGGCGGCTGCCTGGTCAAAGTGGGATTCCGCGCCTTCAAGCTGGGCGAGCGGGTGCTGGTCCGGCTGCCAGGCCTCTCGGCCGTTCCCGCAGAGGTCGTATGGGTCGAGGAAACGACCGCCGGAATCGCCTTCGAAAGTGTGCTGCACGACGCCGTGCTCGAACATCTGGTGGCGGCGCGGCAGATCTGAGGCCAGGTCGATCAGCTGCGCTTGGCGCGGTATTCGCGGCGAAAATTAACAGCGAAGGCGGCAAAACGTCCCTCGGCAATCGCATCGCGCATCGATTGCATCAGCTGTTGATAGAATGTCAGGTTGTGGCAGGTCAACAACATCGCGCCCAGGATTTCGCCCGATTTGACCAGGTGATGTAGATACGCGCGGCTGAAATGGGCGCAGCCGTCGCAAGGGCAGCGCTCGTCGAGCGGCGCGGAGTCTTCGGCGTGTTTCGCATTGCGCAGATTGACCGGCCCATGCCAGGTGAAGGCCTGCCCGTTGCGCCCGGAACGGCTGGGCAGGACGCAATCGAACATATCGATCCCGCGCTCGACTGCGCCCACCAGATCGTCGGGCTTGCCCACGCCCATCAGATAACGCGGCGCATGTTCGGGCAGCATCGGCGCCGCGAAATCGAGCGTAGAAAACATCGCCTCCTGCCCTTCGCCCACCGCCAGCCCGCCCACGGCATAGCCATCGAAACCGATGCCGGCCAGCGCATCCGCGCTCTCCCGCCGCAACCCCTCGTCGAGCGCACCCTGCTGGATGCCGAACAGGGCCGAGCGGCCGGCGTGTTCCTCGCCCGCATCGAAACCCTCCCGGCTGCGCCTCGCCCAGCGCATCGACAGTTCCATCGACCGGGCAATCTGGTCGCGCGGCTGGTCGATCTTGGGGCATTCGTCGAAAGCCATGACAATGTCGGAACCCAATAGCCGCTGAATTTCCATCGAGCGCTCAGGGGTCAGCAAGTGGCGCGATCCATCGAGATGGCTGGCGAAGGTCACGCCTTCCTCGGTGATCTTCCTGAGGTCAGACAGGCTCATCACCTGATATCCGCCGCTATCGGTCAGGATCGGGTGCGGCCAGTTCATGAACTGGTGCAAGCCCCCCAGCCGCGCGACGCGTTCCGCCCCAGGGCGCAGCATCAGGTGGTAGGTATTGCCGAGCAGGATATCGGCGCCCGTCGCGCGCACTTCGCCCGGCTTCATCGCCTTGACCGTGCCGGCGGTGCCGACCGGCATGAAGGCCGGGGTGTGGATTGTGCCACGCTGCATCCGGATCTCGCCGGTGCGCGCCTTGCCGTCGCGGGCGTGGATGGAAAAGGCGAAACGGGTCATCGACCGCGCCTATAGGGCGACGGAAGGCGAGGCGCGAAAAATATTTTCACGGCCTGCGAAGGGTGCGCGAAAGTGTCGCGTTAGGCTCATGTCCCCCTCGCGGGGCAGACATGAGGAGAATCGACAATGCTCACCCGCACTCTGCTCGCCGCCAGCCTGATCCTGACCAGCGGCCTTGCGATCACAACCGAAGCCTCGGCTCGCACCGGCTGGCAGCGCCATCATCCGGCGCGCACTCACATCAACCACCGCATCGCCCGCCAGCAGGTGCGCATCACGCACCAGGTGCGCCAGGGCGACATGACGCACCGTGAGGCCCATGCGCTGCGGCGCGATCTCCACCAGGTCCGCATGCAGGAACGCGCCTATGCCCAGGCGAATGGCAACAACGGCCACCTGAATCGCGCCCAGGTCCGTGATCTCAACCGGCAGCTCAATCATACCAGCCAGGAAATCCGCCGCTAACCTGATTATAGCCCCCTTCCCCCGCCGGCCCGTCGCGAAAGCGGCGGGCCATTTTCTTGGGGTAGCGCGCAAGACAAACCTTGGTCGCTTCGCGTTGCGTTAAACTGCTGTCAGGTGGATCGGTCCGGCTCAGGGGCGGTTGCGCCGCTGGCGCAGGCGCTGGCGCCGCTCCATCCGCCTTAGCTGCCGTGCGCCGGGTTGCTGGGGGTTGGGGGTGGCTTCGTGCACTTGCGGCGGCACCGTGGGATCGGCTTCCGGCACCGCGAGGCCAGCCCTGGGGGCCGCTTCATGAATCTGGGGCTGGACCGGGGAAGTAGCGCCGGACATGCGCGATTCAGACAAAGCTCCCTCTTCACGCCTACGCCGAATTTCTGTCCGCACCGCAGCGCGAGGAGCAACTCGCTGAACTTCGGCGGAATTGGCCTCTGTGCGGGCACGGCGCACTTCGGCGATACGGGCTGCCTGCCCGGGATGGGCTTCGATCCACTGCTGCCGCCTTTCGGCGATTCTCTCGGCCCTCGCCGGGTGAGCTCCAGCCCATGCACGGCGGCGCTCGGCTATCCTCGCGGCCTGTTCCGGGTGCGCCTCGATCCACGCCCGGCGCTCCTCCGGACTGGCGAAACGACCCCGGATCGGCGCAGGCGGCACAGGCTCGGCCCCCTCGATGGCCGGAACGGCGGGACTTGGATGCGCGACCGGCTTTGCCGCCAGCGTCCTGGGCTTGTCCCGATGACGCAAGTGGGCGGGAATGACGCGCTCGACCACCTTGCCGATCACCGGTGCACGATCGACAACTTCGCGCAGCGGCTCACCGAAATAGCCCATAGCGGCGGCAGAGATGCTCAGCATGCCTGCGGCAATCACGCCCAGACCGGCCCCGCCGGAAAACAACCAGCGGCGCGATCTGGACCGGCGCTGGCGCGGCAGTTCGGGAAACGGGGCAACGGCCGGAGGAAGTGTTTCGGCGGCTGCCATCACGCGCGCGGCAAAGCCATCCGGCAGGGGCGGCACGGTGAAAGCATCCAGCTTGCGGACAAGTGCGGGATCGATCGGCTCAGCCATCTTCGTTCTCCACAAGCATGTCCCGCAGTGCCCGGCGCGCGCGCAACAGCAGCGATTCGAAAGCCTTGATGTTCATCTCCAAAACTTGCGCCGCATCGGCGTTGGAAAGCTCCTCGTAATAGGTCAGCACAATCGCGGCGCGTTGGCGCTCGGGCAGCAGATCGAGCGCGCGGATCACAGCCAGACATTCCTGTTCGCCTTCCATCGCCGCATCGGCCAGGGGCGTCTCATCGGCGCGTTCGGGCACCTCCTCGCCGGATATCCGGGCGCGCTGGCGCAACCGGTCAAGACTCAGGTTGGTGGAAACGCGAGTCAGCCAGGCGCCGGCCCCCGGCCCGCCGCCGCGCCAGTTCCCCGCATTCTGCCACAGTCTCAGCATGGCTTCCTGCGCCACGTCCTGGGCCTCCGTTCCATCGCCCAGCATGCGCCAGGCAATCCGGTAACATCGTTCGCCATGACGGTCCGCCAGAATGCCGAAAGCCTGCGCATCGCGCGCGGCAACGCGATGCATCAAAGCATCGTCATCCTGCGCGTCCGGCGCGGCTGAGGGCAGCGAAGTCGCCATGGCCTTACGTTGAGCATAACGCGCGAAACAGGAAAACCCTTCGCGGCGAATCCGCACGGCAGCAATTTTTTATGGCAACAGCAGGCTGGCGTCGCCGTAGCTGTAGAAGCGATACCCAGCGGCAATCGCATGGGCATAGGCCGCCTGCATAGGCTCCAGCCCCATCAGCGCCGACACCAGCATGAACAGGGTTGAACGTGGCAGATGAAAATTGGTCATCAGTCCGTCGATGGCCTTGAAGCGATATCCCGGTGTGATGAAGATCGCGGTGTCGCCTTCGAAAGCATGGATCGTGCCCTGATCGTCTGCCGCGCTTTCGAGCAGCCGCAGGCTGGTAGTGCCGACGGCAATCACCCGCCCGCCTTGCGCGCGTGCGGCATTGAGGCGGCCGGCCGTGGCCCGATCGAGGTGCCCCCATTCGGCATGCATGACGTGCGCATCGGTTTCTTCGGCCTTGACGGGCAGGAATGTGCCCGCGCCGACATGCAGCGTCAGTGTTTCGTGGCATACGCCCGCTTCTTCCAGCGCCGCGAGCAGTTCGGGCGTGAAATGGAGTGCCGCGGTGGGTGCGGCAACGGCGCCGTCCTTCGCGGCGAACATGGTCTGGTAATCGGCGCGGTCCGCCTCGTCGGCGGGGCGCTTGCCGGCGATATAAGGTGGCAGCGGCATGCTCCCTGCCCGATCGAGCAGGACTTCGACTGGCTCTTCGCCTTCGAAAGCCAGCGTCCAGCTGCCATCGTCATGCCGCGCTTCGGCCAGCGCCGAGACGCCCGCCGCAAAATCCACCCGGTCGCCTTCGCGCAGCCGCTTGGCGTTTCGCACGAAAGCCTGCCAACGCCTGAGATCGAGCCGCTTGTGCAGGGTAGCCCCGATCCGCGCTTCACCGCGCCTTCCTTCGAGCTGGGCGGGAATGACGCGCGTGTCGTTGAACACCAGCACATCGCCCTTGCGCAGGAAATGCGGCAGATCGCGCACGTGGCAATCCTCGAATAGCCCCTTATCCCGCACCACCAGCATGCGCGCGGCGTCGCGCGGCCGCGCGGGGCGCAGGGCTATTCGGTCCGGGGGCAGCTCAAAATTGAAGAGATCGACGCGCATGGCGCGTGCCTAGGCGGGTAATTGCCTTAATTCGACAGCGAATTGCTGAGCTGGTCTGCCGTGATGTCCGATGGCGGCGGTGCTTCGACCGGCATGGGCGGCGGCGGCATGTTCTGGTTGGCCATCGAGGCTTGCAGGATTTTGGTCGGCTTGGCGGGCGGCTCGCCACGCTCGATCTTGTCGACGACGTCCATGCCGGAAATCACTCGGCCAAAGACGGTATATTTCCGATCTAGCGCGAAGCGCGGATAAAATACGATAAAGAATTGACTGTTGGCGCTGTCGGGCTGGTCGGTCCGGGCCATCGACACCATGCCGCGCAAGTGCGGCATCGAATTGAATTCGGCCTTGAGGTCGGGCAACTGCGATCCGCCCGCGCCGGTGCCGGTCGGGTCGCCGGTCTGCGCCATGAAGCCTTCGATTACCCGGTGAAAGATCACGCCATTGTAGAAGCCCGAAGTAGCCAGAGTCTTGATTCGCTCGACATGACCCGGCGCCCATTGCGGCATCAGGCGGATCGCCACTCTGCCGCCATTGGACAAATCGAGCAGAAGAACATTCTCCGGCGAATGAGTCTGGTCGGTATCGACGACCGCCGACAATGCCGGCGCGGCCGTAACAGGCGGAGGATCTTTCTTGCCACAGGCGGGTGTAGCGAAAAGGGCAAGGCCCAGGAACACGATGGAAAGCGAACGCAAAGTCATCGGCTACTCTCGAAGGACGGCGACCATGGCCGCGGGAATGCTGTGTGGCGATAGCGACGGGGCGCTGTCATGGCAATGAACGAAGCTCAGTAGTCGCCCAGCCGGCCGTTTTTCTCGACCCGCGCCATCACTTCGTCGCGTATGGCTGGGGTGACGAAGGCGGAAATATCGCCGCCAAACTGGGCGATTTCCTTGACCAGCCGGGAAGCGATCGGCTGGAGGCTGGCGTCGGCCATCAGGAACAGCGTTTCGATCCGCGAATTGAGCTGCTGGTTCATCCCCGCCATCTGGTATTCATATTCGAAGTCGGCGACCGCCCGTAGCCCGCGCAGGATCACGCTGGCGCCCTGCTTTTCGGCGAACTTCATCAACAGGGCATTGAAACCAACTACTTCGACATTGGCGATGCCCTGCGCCGCCACCTCACGCGTGACCATCTCCATGCGCTCTTCGGGCGTGAACATCGGGTTTTTCGCAGGGTTGGTGGTGACGCCGATCACCAGCCGGTCGACCAGCTTCGATCCACGCCGGATGATGTCCATGTGACCGAGCGTGATAGGGTCGAATGTGCCGGGGTAAACACCGATGCGTTCGGCCATTAGTGCTTCCTTTCGACGATATATCGAGCCACCGCGCGCAACAGGTCTGCCTCGGACCCATGCTGGCCCAAATGCGAAATC
Source organism: Novosphingobium sp. (assembly GCA_050248535.1). GTDB lineage: Bacteria > Pseudomonadota > Alphaproteobacteria > Sphingomonadales > Sphingomonadaceae > Novosphingobium. Next base: position 58,771 of record JBFWSE010000003.1, on the reverse strand, counting down.
GCCTGATCGACCAGCATGCGCGCCTGTTCGCGTGCGCGCTCGGCGCCGAGCAGCGAGACAAACGTCTGCTTGCCCGCCTCGGCATCCTTGCGCAGCGCCTTGCCGGCCAGTTCCTGGTCGCCTTCGTGATCGAGCAGGTCGTCGGCGATCTGGAAAGCCAGGCCGATGTCGCGGGCATAGCCGCGCAAGTGCACGCGGCCCTCCGGCGCAACCTTGCCGAGAATCGCCCCCATCTCGACCGAAGCCGCCAAAAGCGCCCCGGTCTTCAATTGCTGCAGCCGGGTGACGGTCGGCAGGTCAAAGCTTTCGGTCTCGGCCACCATGTCCATCATCTGTCCGCCCGCCATGCCCTGCGCGCCGCTCGCCGTCGCCAGCGTGCGCACCAGTTCGATCCGGGTGAAGGGATCGCCCGAAGTCGCGGGATCGGAGAGGATCTCGAAGGCAAGATCGTGCAGTGCATCGCCTGCCAGCACGGCCGTCGCCTCGTCGAAGGCCTTGTGGATGGTCGGCTTGCCATGGCGCATGTCGTCGTCGTCCATGCAGGGCAGGTCGTCATGGACCAGCGAATAGGCATGGATCGCCTCGACCGCGCAGCCGGCGCGCAGGGCCGATGTCCGGTCAACCCCATAGATTTCGGCAGTTGCCGAGACCAGCAAGGGGCGCAGCCGCTTGCCGCCGCCAATCACCGCATAGCGCATCGCCTCGATCAGCCGGGTACGCGGATCGCGCGGCACGGGCAGCAGCGAATCGAACATGATATCCACTTCGCGCTGGATATGCGCCAGGCCCTCGGCCAGCAGCGAGTCGGAAGGCCCCGCGCCGCTCATGCTCAGCGCCCCGGTTCGTCGAAGGGTTGGGTTGCAGTGGCGACTCCGTCCGGCCCGGAAACGATCTTTTCGATTCGCGCCTGCGCCGCATCGAGCCGCGCCTGACAATGCTTGCGCAGCAATTCGCCGCGTTCATAGAGCTCGATCGACTTGTCGAGCGGCACTTCGCCGCCCTCAAGCGCGCGCACGATGTCTTCCAGCGCACGCAATGCGTCCTCGAAACTCAGGGCGGAAATATCGGCGGGATCGCTCATCGCCCTGCAATGGCGGGGCAGTGTCCACCGGTCAAGCGCGCCAAAAATAGGGACAGTCCCCTTTTTACAGGAAAAGGGGACTGTCCCTATTTCTGACCGGAACGGCGAGGCCGGCCGCGGTCCCGTTTGACCAACGACAGGCCTGTTTCCGCAGCCAGCCCAGCCAGCCATTCGCGGCGACACTGGGGCAGCCCGGATGCGAGCGCTTGCTCCACAGGCTCCTCGGCCCCCGCTTCCCAGCCCTGTGCCAGCATTGCCGACCAGTTCGGATACAATCGGGTGAGTTCGGTTGGGGCAGTCAATCCATCGGATATGCCATCCACACGCGAACGCGCGCTTGACCAGCGCCACTGCGCCGCCTCCTGCACTAACCCCGCCTTGACCGGATTGTTCTCCACATAACGGATTGCTGCAAGCAGGTGGGAATCGTCCATTGCGTAACTGGCGAACCTTCCTTGAAACAAGTGCCCGCTCGCGCCCTCACGTAAGTTGATGCGCTGTGAATAGGCTGTGTGGACACTGGAAAGGACTGCACGCAAGCCATCCGCGAAGGCCGGAACGAGGACAAGATGCACATGGTTCGGCATCAGGCACCATGCCAGACATTCGACGCCATGTTTGGTGCAGGCTTTTGCCATCAACGCCTTGTACGTGAACCAGTCTTCCTGGTTGAAGAAAATGTCCTGACGCCGGTTTCCGCGCTGTGTGACATGATGCGGCAATCCCGGAACGACGATCCGCGCGGCTCTAGGCATGTCTTGCTCCAAAAAAGGGGACAGTCCCTTTTTAATCGATTCTGGCTGCCCTGGAAGCGGAAAAAGGGGACTGTCCCCTTTTTCTGGGGCTTTGCACAGTCTGTGCGGGTTGAAACGCGTCGATGGCTGGCATCCGCCGTTGTCCCTCGCTAAGGCCGCGCGCATGTCCGATATTACGCCTGAAGTGGTCGAATCGCACGGCCTGTCGCCCGAGGAATACCAACGCGTCCTCTCCGCCCTCGGCCGCGAGCCGAACCTGGTCGAGCTGGGCATTTTTTCGGTGATGTGGTCAGAGCATTGTTCCTACAAAAGCTCGCGCATTCACCTGAAGAAACTGCCCACAGAGGCCCCCTGGGTGATCTGCGGGCCGGGTGAGAATGCAGGCGTTATCGACATCGGGGATGGCCAGGCGGCGATCTTCAAGATGGAGAGCCACAACCACCCCAGCTACATCGAACCCTATCAGGGCGCGGCGACGGGCGTGGGCGGGATCCTGCGCGATGTCTTCACCATGGGCGCGCGGCCGGTGGCCAACATGAATGCCTTGCGCTTCGGTCGGCCCGATCACCCCAAGATGAAGCACCTGGTGCAGGGCGTGGTCGAGGGTATCGGCGGCTATGGCAACTGCGTCGGCGTGCCCACGGTGGGCGGCGAGACCAATTTCGATCCGGCCTATGACGGCAATATCCTGGTCAATGCGATGACCGTGGGCGTCGCCGATGCCGACAAGATCTTCTATTCGGCCGCCACCGGGGTGGGCAATCCGATCGTCTATGTCGGCTCCAAGACCGGCCGTGACGGCATCCATGGCGCGACCATGGCTTCGGCGGACTTTGACGAGAACAGCGACGAAAAGCGCCCGACCGTGCAGGTCGGCGATCCCTTCACCGAAAAGCTGCTGATCGAGGCATGTCTTGAGCTGATGGCGACCGACGCCATCGTCGCCATCCAGGACATGGGTGCGGCGGGGCTGACCAGTTCCAGCGTCGAAATGGCGACCAACGGCAAGGCCGGGATCATACTCGACATGGACAAGGTGCCGTGCCGCGAAGAGGGCATGACGCCCTATGAAATGATGCTGAGCGAAAGCCAGGAGCGCATGCTCATGGTCTTGAAGCCCGGCAAGGAGGCCATGGCCGCGGCGATCTTCCACAAGTGGGAGCTGGATTTCGCGGTGATCGGCGAGGTCACCGGCACTGGCCACATGGTGCTGACCTGGCAGGGCGAAGTGGTCTGCGACATTCCGCTGGGGCCGCTCGCCGAGGACGCCCCGCTCTATGACCGCCCGGCGATGAGCCGTGAGGAATACAAGGCGTGGGCGGCAGTGAAGCCGCTGGGCGAAGTGCCGGAAAGCACCGACATTGCCGCCGACCTGCTCAAGCTGATGGCCAGCCCGGCGCTCGCCTCGCGCCGCTGGATCTGGGAGCAATACGACAGCCAGGTCGGCGCGGATACCTTGCAGAAAAGCGGTGGCGATGCGGCAGTGGTGCGGGTGCATGGGACGAAGAAGGCCCTCGCCATCAGCACCGACTGCACCCCGCGCTATTGCTATGCCGATCCCTATGAGGGCGGCAAGCAGGCGGTGGCGGAGTGTTACCGCAATTTGAGCGCGGTAGGGGCGAGGCCGCTCGCGATCACCAATTGCCTCAATTTCGGCAACCCGCAGCGGCCCGAGATCATGGCGCAGATCGTCGGCTGCCTCGACGGCATGGGCGATGCCTGCCGGGCGCTGGATTTCCCCATCGTGAGCGGCAACGTCAGCCTCTACAACGAGAGCAAGGCGACGGGGGGCGGTAGCGCCATCCTGCCTACCCCTGCCATCGGCGGCGTCGGCTTGCTGGCCGACCACGCGAAGATGGCGACCATCGCCTTCAAGGGCGAAGGAGACCAATTGCTTCTTATTGGCGGTAATGGTCGATACCTGGGTCAGTCATTGTGGCTGCGCGAACTGCATGGCAGGGTGGGCGGCGATCCCCCTTCCGTAGATCTGACAGCAGAACTCAAGCATGCCGAATTCGTCCGCACGTTGATTTCAGATGGATTGGTAAGCGCTGCGCACGATGTTTCGGACGGAGGCGCGCTTGTAGCGGCGACCGAAATGGCATTGGCGGGTAACATCGGCTTTGTAAGCTTGATCGGCCTAGACGCCCCTGGGGCATTCGGTGAAGACCAGAGCCGATACATCGTGACCGCCGGAAGCGAAGCTGCCGCAAACGTCCGCGCCCTTGCTGAAGCTCAAGGAATTCCGGTTAGCCAAGCTGGATATACCTCCGGCACAAGCGTGTGCTTCGACAAGAGCTTGTCAATTCCCCTCACCCAGCTCCGCACAGCCCACGAAAGCTTCTTCCGCGACTGGATGCAAAGCTGACCAAAATTCCGCCTATGCTGAGCTTGTCGAAGCACTGTCCTTTTCTTCATGCCTCGCGCACAACCGTCCAAAGAAAAAGCAGTCCTTCGACAAGCTCAGGATGGTCGGGTTTGGGGTGAGGGCTGTTCATATTTCCGAGGATTTGAACTGATGGCCGATCTCTACCTCAAGGCGCTGGAGAGCGAACGCAAGAGCCTGTGGGCCACCTGCCGCCTCAAGGGCCTGCCCCAAGGCACCCCCGAACGCACCCGCATCGCCGCGCTCGACGGGCTGATCCGCGATCACAAGGGAAAGGCGAAGGGGTGAGGTTCAATGGACCCTGAACCCAGTTCAGGGTGACGAGGAATTGGCGGGATGGGGTATCGCCAGGGCACCACTTTCGCTAACCTCCTCTTCCTTCAGAGGGGAATAACATCCCATGATCCGCACCTGGCCCATGCTGCTAGCCACCATGCTCGGCCTCGGCGCGCTGACCATCGGCATGGGCCAGGGCGGCGGCGATTTCGCCAAGGCCTGCCGCCTCGCCACGGCCTACACCGCGCGAGTGGGCTTTCCGATGCTGATGGTGACTTTCGCGGCAAGGCCACTCTTCCAGCTATGGCCTAACACCTTCACCCGCGCCCTGCTGCGCGACCGGCGCTGGTGGGGGCTGGGATTTGCCGTCTGCCACACCTTTCACCTGCTGGCGCTGATCACCTATTTCAACGCCATCAACCAGACCCCGCCGCTCTACACCATCATCGGCGGCGGGGCGGCCTATGTGCTGATGTTCGCCATGGTGCTGAGTTCCAACAACGCTGTGCAGCGCGGCATGGGGCGCTGGTGGAAGCGGCTGCACAAGACCGGGATCTGGTATCTCTGGGCGATTTTCGCCCTGTCCTATCTCGCCCGGTTTGGCGCGGGTGAGGAACTGGCCGTGGCCATCCCCTATTCGCTGGTCCTGCTCGCCACGCTTACGCTCAGGATCGCCACCTGGCGCAAAGGCAAGGCTTAGGCCGCCGCAGAGTCGGGGGCGATCAGGGCATAGGGATCGAGCCCCATGCTCCGCCACACCCTATGCGCTTCCTGATAAAGCCGCGGCGCGGCAACATTCAGCCGCTGGCGCACCTCTTCCAGCGGCAGCGGCAACAGCTCCCGTATCGGCTGTTCGATCAGCCGCGGACAGGCCTTGCCCAGCCGCTGCCCTTCGCGCACCGCCCGCAGAACCGGGGCCTTGCTCCTGATCCGTTTCTTGATCTCCAACCCGCCGGCATAACCCAGGAACAGATGCCCCAGGCTAGGCTGCTGGCTATAGGTGAAAGCCAGCACGCACTGTTCGCCCAGCGCATCGCGGCCGTAGCCGGTCAGCACGTGCATCAGGTCATGCGTGTCGCGCATGCGGTCGAAATACCAGGCGAAGCGATCCTCAATGCGCGGGGCGTCGCCCATGAATTTGTCGAATTCGTCAACCAGCCCCTGCGCCGTCAGCCCTTCGCCTTCCATGAATTCGCAATAGGCATGGGCCAGCGATCCTTCCGGCATGCGCCGCAGCGCCGCGTGGTCGTCGAGCAGGCCGGGCAGCCAGGGTTCGGCCAGGAAAGTGGCCTTGCCCGCTTCGCTTTCGCAGAATTGCCTGGCTGCTTCGTAGACGCCCGTCCAGGGCAGCGCCTCGAAGATCGGGAAGACTTGCGTGGTGTCTTCCTTGTTCTTGATGAGCAGGCGGAAATGCCGCCAGGCCTTGGGCAAGTCCCAGCGAAAGGGAGGACGGCCGGGGAGGAGAAAGGGCATGGCCTCGCGGTCGCTCGCGGCAGTCGAAAAGGCGGCCTGGGAAACGGGCATGTCCATAGGTTGCAATCTGGGACTTAGTTACACGAATGTCAATATATCGGGTGCTATTCCCAAACCCATTCCTCGCGCGCAATGCCGAGCAATTCCAGCACGCCGGTCAGGTCGCCCCGGTCGACCCAGCCGTCCGCAGCCGCGCGCGCCTTGGGCTTGGCAGCATAGGCAATGCCATAGGTGGCGGCCTGAAGCATGGGGATGTCGTTGGCGCCATCGCCCGTGGCGAGCGAGATGGCGTGCTCTCCGAATTGCGCCGCCTCTTCGAGCAAGACCGCCTTCTTCACGCCGCTATCGGTGATGCCGCCGACCAGCCCGCCGGTCAGCTTGCCTTCGGCCACATGCAGGCGGTTCGCCACCACCCGCTCGAAGCCGAGTTGTTCGGCAATCGGATCGGCGAACTGGTGGAACCCGCCGGTGACCAGGACCGTACGGCAGCCCTTGCTCTTCAGCGTCTCGACCAGCACCTGCGCGCCGGGCATCGGCGCGATGCGGGTTGCAAGGCATTCTGCGATGGCCTCTTCGGACAGATCGCGCAGCAGCAGGACACGTTCCCGCAATGCACTTTCGAAATCGAGCTCGCCCTGCATCGCCCGCTCAGTGATTTCGGCGATCTGCGGCTTGATCCCCGCGAAATCGGCCAGTTCGTCGATGCATTCGGCCATGATCATGGTCGAATCCATGTCGGAGACGAAAACGTTTGGAATTCGTGGAATGTGATCGGAGATCAGCATGTCGGAAGGGGCCAAGGCGCGGTCGAGAACGTCGGCCAGCGCGGTGCGGTCGCCGCCTTCGACAGCGATCTCCACGCCGCTTTCCATCGCCGTAGTCACGGCGCGCATGCCTCTGGCGGCAAGGGCCGACAGCGCCTCATCGAGATGGGCGGACAAAGCTGCCGGTTCTGCTATCAGCCGGGCAATGAGCAAGGCAAAAACTCCTGAAGGCAAGCCTGGGCGCCCGCCGCTGGCGCTCATTGCAGGGCCGACGGCGAGCGGCAAGAGCGATCTGGCGGTGCGGCTGGCTTTGGCCTTGCTCGAACGAGGCCGGACCCCGGTCATCATCAATACCGACAGCGCGCAAGTCTATGCCGATCTTGCCGTACTGAGCGCGCGGCCCACGCCCGAGGAGATGCAAGGCGTCGAACACCGGCTGTTCGGGGGCTGGGACGGGGCCAATGCCTGCTCGGCCGCCGATTGGGCAGCGTCGGCACGGAGCGAGATTGCCGAAATTCACAGGCGTGGCGGCGTGCCGATCCTCGTGGGCGGCACTGGCCTCTATTTGCGCACCCTGCTCAACGGCATCGCCCCGGTGCCGCCAATCGATCCGTCGGTTAGGCACGACGTGCGCGCGCTACCGCTGGCCCAGGCCTATGCCGCCCTGCAAGCCGAAGACCCCGCCCGCGCCGCCGTGCTGGCGCCCGCCGACGCCGCGCGCATTGCCCGTTCGCTCGAAGTGGTGCGCTCGACCGGCCGGACGCTGGCCGATTGGCAGGCCGAGCGCGTGGGCGGAATCGGCGATACTATCGATCTCCACTCGCTGATTCTGCTTCCGCCTCGCGATCTCCTCTACCGGCGCTGCGACCTGCGCTTTTCGCGCATGCTGGAGGCCGGGGCCCTTGCCGAGGTCGAGGCCCTGCTGGCGCGCGGTCTCGATCCCGCGCTCCCTGTGATGCGCGCCATCGGCGTCCCGGAGATCGCCGCTTACCTGCGCGGCGACATCACGCTGGACGAAGCCCGCACGCGCGGCAGCCAGGCGACGCGCAACTATGCCAAGCGCCAGTATACCTGGTTCCGTCGCCAGCCGCCGCCCGAATGGCCGCGCGCTGAATCATTCGATGTCGATGCCGGAAAGCATTTTGAAACTTTATTACACTAATTGCGCTTGACACAGTATTTTCTGTCTCTTACCGCGCGGCTATTCCCGTTGCGGCGGGACTTGCGCTAAAGGAGAGGCGACCCGGTGCGGCCAAAACCGCGCCGGGTTGGTTTTTTTCGAGAAGCGCACCTCCCTCCCCCATCGAGGGGGAGGAAAGAAAAGGACGAAGGACAGTGAGCGAAGAGCGCAGCGGCGCGGAAATACTGGTTGAAAGCCTGGCGCGGCAGGGAGTCGAAGTGGTCTTCGGCTATCCCGGCGGCGCGGTGCTGCCGATCTACGACGCGATCTTCCACGACCATCGCATCCGCCACATTCTGGTGCGCCAGGAAGCCGGCGCCGCCCATGCGGCGGAAGGTTATGCCCGCTCGACCGGCAAGCCCGGGGTGGTGCTGGTCACTTCCGGCCCGGGGGCGACCAACGCGATCACCGGCATTGCCGATGCCTTCATGGATTCAATTCCCATGGTCGTCATCACCGGCCAGGTGCCCAGCGCGCTGATCGGATCGGACGCCTTTCAGGAAGCGGACACCGTCGGCATTTCGCGCCATTGCACCAAGCACAACTATCTGGTGCGTGACCCGGCCGACCTGGCCGCGACCATCGACGAGGCCTTTCAGATCGCCATGACCGGCCGCCCCGGCCCGGTGCTGATCGACATTCCCAAGGACGTCCAGATCGCTTCGGCAACGCTGAGTGACGGGCCGGTGCAGCGCCGCAACCGCTATGCACCGCAGACCGAGGGCGGTGCGTCGGAAATCGCCCGCGCCATCGAACTGATCGCCAATGCCCGCGCGCCGGTGTTCTATACCGGCGGCGGCATTATCAATGCGGGACCCGAAGCTTCGGACCTGCTGCGCCAGTTCCAGGCGCTGACCGGCGCACCGCTGACTTCGACCTTGATGGGCCTCGGCGCTTTCCCGGCCGATCATCCCGATTGGCTGGGCATGCTCGGCATGCACGGCACCTATGAAGCCAACATGGCGATGAACCGGGCCGACCTCATCATCTGTCTGGGCGCGCGATTCGACGACCGGGTTACCGGCCGGCTCGACGCCTTTTCGCCGAATTCGGCCAAGATTCACGTCGATATTGACCGCAGCTCGATCAACAAGACAGTCCAGGTCGACCTACCGATCATCGGCGATTGTGGCCGGGTTCTGGAACAGCTGATCGAGGCATGGGGCAACCGCAAGGCCGCCGACCTTTCCGAGTGGAAGGCCCGCATCGATGGCTGGCGCGCGCGCGACAGCCTGGCCTTTCCGGCAAACGCCAGCGAAATCATGCCGCAGCTGGCCGTGCAGCGGCTCTATGAGCTGACCAAGCACCGCAATCCGATCATCACCACCGAGGTCGGCCAGCACCAGATGTGGGCGGCGCAGCACTATCACTTCTTTGCGCCGAACAAGTGGCTCACTTCCGGGGGCCTCGGCACCATGGGCTATGGCCTGCCCGCCGCGATCGGCGCGCAGTGCGGCAATCCCGACGATCTCGTCATCGACATCGCCGGCGACGCCTCGATCCAGATGAACATTCAGGAAATGGGCACCGCCACGCAATACCGCCTGCCGGTTAAGGTCTTCGTGCTCAACAACCAGTGGATGGGTATGGTCCGCCAATGGCAGGAGCTGACTTACGAAAGCCGCTATTCGGAAAGCTATTCCGACAGCCTGCCGGACTTCGTCAAATTGGCCGAGGCTTACGGGTGGAAAGGCATCCGCATCGAGAAGGAAGCGGACCTCGACGCCGGCATCCAGGCGATGATCGACCATCCCGGTCCGGTCTTCGTCGATTGCCTGGTCCACAACGAAGCGAACTGCTTCCCGATGATCCCCAGCGGCGCGGCGCATACGGACATGATCCTCTACGGGGATACCGTGGCGGGGACCATGGACGACGAAGCGAAGGCGCTGGTGTGATGACGACCACAATCAGGAACATCCCGTTCCCCCTCCCGCTTGCGGGAGGGGTTAGGGGTGGGCGCGACCGCCAGGTCGCGTGGGCCGCAAGGCCCACCCCGCTGCGACTAACTTCGCTTCGCTTCGTAAGTCTCGCTCCCCTCCCGCCCGCGGGAGGGGCGATATAGTCATGAAAATCAAACACGCTGCCGAGGAACGCCACGTCCTCGCCATCACCGTCGACAACGAAGCCGGCATTCTCGCAAAGATCGCCGGCCTGTTCACCGCGCGCGGCTATAATATCGACAGCCTGACGGTGGCCGACATCACCGAGAACCACTCGGTCAGCCGGATCACAATCGTCACCCATGGCCCGCCCGCGCAGATCGACCAGATCCATGCCCAGCTCGAACGGCTGGTGCCGGTGCACAAGGTTGCCGACCTCACGGAGATGGGCCCGCACGTCGAACGCGAACTGGCGCTGATCAAGGTGGCCGGCACTGGCGACAAGCGGGTCGAGGCCCTGCGCGTCGCCGATATCTTCCGCGCCAAGGTAGTCGATACCACCACCGAAAGTTTCATCTTCGAATTGACCGGCGCGCCGGACAAGATCGACAGCTTCGTCGCCCTGATGCGCGAGCTGGGGCTGGTCGAAGTAGGCCGCACCGGCATAGTCGGGATGATGCGCGGGACGGAGGGGGCTTAATTCGGGCTTGATCCTGCGCTCTTGCGAAGGCAGGGGCCTTTCCAACTTCAAGACCAGCAGAACACATATCTCGACCCTCGTCATTTCGGGGGTGACGAAAGGAAGAATGATGAAAGTCTATTACGACGCCGATTGCGACATTAACCTGATCACCGGCAAGAAAATTGCCGTGCTCGGCTATGGCAGTCAGGGCCACGCCCATGCCCAGAACCTGCGCGACTCCGGCGTCAAGGAAGTGGCCATCGCGCTGCGCCCCGGTTCTGCCACCGCCGCGAAGGCCGAAGGCGCGGGCTTCAAGGTCATGTCGAATGCGGAAGCGGCTAAGTGGGCCGACATCCTGATGATCCTCGCCCCCGACGAGCACCAGGCGGCGATCTGGGCCGACGACGTCAAGGGCAACCTGCGCCCCGGCTCGGCGCTGGCCTTCGCCCACGGGCTCAACATCCACTTCGGCCTGATCGAGGCTCCCGCCGATATCGACGTGATCATGATCGCGCCCAAGGGTCCAGGCCACACGGTGCGCAGCGAATATGTCCGCGGCGGCGGCGTGCCCTGCCTTGTCGCCATCCACCAGGACGCGACCGGCAATGCCCATGACGTGGCGCTTGCCTATGCGAGCGGTGTCGGCGGCGGCCGCAGCGGCATCATCGAAACCAACTTCCGCGAGGAATGCGAAACCGACCTGTTCGGCGAGCAGGCCGTGCTCTGCGGCGGCCTCACTCACCTGATCCAGGCGGGCTTCGAGACGCTGACCGAGGCCGGCTATGCCCCGGAAATGGCCTATTTCGAATGCCTCCACGAAGTGAAGCTGATCGTCGATCTGATGTATGAAGGCGGCATCGCCAACATGCGCTATTCGATTTCGAACACCGCCGAATACGGCGACATCACCACCGGCCCGCGCATCATCACGCCGGAAACCAAGGCCGAAATGAAGCGCGTCCTCGCCGACATCCAGTCGGGCCGCTTCGTCAAGAACTTCGTCCTCGACAACCGCGCCGGCCAGCCCGAACTCAAGGCCAGCCGCAAGGCCGCCGCCGCGCACCCGATCGAACAGGTCGGCGGCCAGCTCCGCGCCATGATGCCCTGGATCAAGGCCAACCAGCTGGTGGACAAGGCGAAGAATTGATTCCGTGAATGCTAACCGATAGCCTGTGCCGGAAACGATCGCAGGCTATCGGCATGAGCAAGCACCGCATCTATTCGATGAGTTTTGCAAGCGTGTACCCTGCGTACATCGCCAAGGCAGAACGCAAAGGCCGCAGCAAGAACGAGGTCGATGAAATCGTCCGCTGGATGACCGGCTACAGTCAAGACGAGCTGCAGGCCCAGATCGAACAAGGCAGCACGTTCGAACAATTCTTCGATCAAGCCTCCGCCATCAATCCGAACCGGACTCTCATAAAGGGAGTGGTTTGCGGTGTCAGGGTAGAAGAGGTCGAGGATCCTCTAATGCGCGAAGTACGCTACCTGGATAAACTCATCGACGAGCTGGCCAAGGGACGGCCCATGGAGAAGATCCTGCGGCAGCCGTGACTACCGCATCAGCGCAAAACACTTCCTCACTTCGCGCACGAAAATCTCCGGCTGCTCCCAGGCGGCAAAGTGTCCGCCTCTTTCGCAATCGTTCCAATAGACGATGTTGCGCAAGGTCCGTTCCGCCCACTTCCTCGGCGCCTTGGTTATCTCGCGCGGGAAGGTGCTGATGCCGGCAGGCAGGTCGACCTGATAGCCGCCCTTGCCGATCGTGCCAAAGCTCTGCCAATACATCCGCGCCGATGAAGCCCCACTCGCCGTCAGCCAGTAGAGCATGATGTTGTCGAGCATGGTGTCGCGCGACAGGGCGTCTTCCGGGGCGCCACGGTTATCCGTCCAGGCCCACATCTTCTCGTAGATCCATCCTGCCTGCGCCACCGGGCTGTCGACCAGGCCATAGCCGATGGTCTGCGGCCGGGTGGACTGGATCTTGGAATAGCCCGAATCCTCGGCGCTGTATTTCGCCCCGGCGGCTAGCGCCTCGACTACTTTCGGATCCTTGTCTTCGCGATCCTCGGGCAGGATGCGGGCAATCGGCATATTGGTGTGAATGCCGGCAAGTCCTTCGGGCGCCTGCGCGCCCAGCACGGTCGTGACAATCGCCCCCCAGTCGCCCCCTTGCGCGAACCAGCGCTCGTAGCCTAGCCGGCGCATCAGCTCGGCCCACGCCTCGCCCACCTTGGGCACATCCCACCCCGTACGCGAGGGCTTGGCGGAAAAGCCATAGCCGGGCAGCGAGGGCACGACGACATGGAAAGCATCCTCCGCCCTTCCGCCGTGCGCCACCGGATCGGCGAGCGGGGCGATACAATCGAGGAATTCCACTATGGAGCCCGGCCAGCCATGGGTCAGGATCAGGGGTGCGGCATCGGCATGCGGCGAACGGACATGGAGGAAATGGATGTCGAGCCCGTCGATTTCGGTCAGAAACTGCCCGAAACCGTTCAGCCGCGCCTCGCAGCGCCGCCAATCGTAATGCTCGCGCCAATAGGCGACAAGCTCCTGCAGCGCGGCGAGAGGGACGCCCTGCGACCAGTCGTCGACGCACTCCTTCTCGGGCCAACGCGCGCTGTCGATGCGGCGGTAAAGGTCATCGATCTGGTCCTGCGGGACGGCGAGGGTGAAGGGGCGAATCTCGGTCATGCCGTAAGGCTACAGCAGTCGCGGGCCCGGTGCGAAGGACAAATGTTTCCCACCCTTCGCACCGGTGATAGCTTCGGCCCATGAACGAGACCGAAGCGCTGCTGCTCTCCGCTGCGATAGAGGCGCCAGTTGCCGGGCTTGCCGTTCTGCTGGCGCGCTGGCCGTGCCGGGGCGCGGTGCATGTCGCCGCGGCATCGGCAGCCGCAACTGCTGTGACGCATCCGCAACTATGGTGGGCAGTGCTCTGGGCGGCCGAGTTCTGGCCGCGCTGGCTGGCCGTGGCTCTGCCGGAAACAGTTGTGGTGCTGATCGAAGGCGCGCTGATCGGATGGATTGCGCAGATGCGGCTGCATCAGGCCATGCTGGCCTCGCTGCTGGCCAATGCCGCCTCGTTGCTCGCCGGGCTGCTAATCCAGGGCTGAACCCCGCCGGTCAGCGCCAGGATCAGCAAGGGCACTTCGATCCAGGCATGAAAGGCGGCCGCCAGCCCATAGAGCAGGCGCGCCTCGGCAAAGCCCATGGCGAGGAAACCGGCAAGGCTGGCCACCCCCAATGCGGCAACCAGGACCGCGAACCTGCAATCCCTTGGCCAGGCAAGCAGCCCCCGCGCCTGAGGATCGTAACGCCGCAGCAGCAAGGGCAGGACGATGATCACCGCCAGATAATGCCCGCCCTGCGCCACCACTGCCCCGGCAAACAGGTCCAAGGCTTGGGGCGATTGAGCGAGCCACGACGGAACATAGACGTGAAGCTGATCATAGAGCGACCCTGCTGCCAGCGGGTCAGCCGCTCTTCCTGCCCAGCCTGTGGTTGCGAGCGCGGCGCCCGGTAACCCGGTCGCTACCAGCAGCGGCAATCCCAGCAGACCCGCGCTCGCCAGCCCCATGATCCACCCACGACGCGACTGCGGAGCGATTTCCCAGAAAAATCCCAGCGGAGTCAGGTTGTGCAGCACAGATAGCACGATCATCGTATCGAACGGCGCCAGCAACACGCCCGAACCGATGCTCAGTCCCACGGCCAGGGCAATACACTTCTGCATCAGGCCGCCCCGGACGCAGAGCAGGGCCAGCAGGGCCACGCCACCCAGCTCTGCCGGTGCGCCAATGGCGGGGTCTATCAGGCCGAACCCGGTGGCCGCCCGCATCGCCACGATGGCGCAAAGCATGCCAAGCACGGTCCTTACCAGCGAAAGGCCAACTCTCCTGCCGAAGCGCCTGTCGGCATAGCGCAATTCGCTCAGCACATGCGGCAGGCCAAACAGGGCAAGCGCCACGGCATAGGCCGCCAGCGGCTCGGCAATGGCAATGACGGCGAACAGGGCAAGCGCCGCCGCCAGCGCGACAGTAATCGATCGGTCAGAACCGGACAGTGACGACATTGCTCTGCGAATGGACCGAAACGAAGCGCACCGTTCCGGGCTGGGGATTATTCGGAATGTCGGTCGCATAGCGAATGGCTACGGGATTGCCCCTGGCACCCGGCCGGCCGCAGGCTACCCAATCGAAATGCACTGTCGCGCGCGCCGTGCCTGGCGAGGACACACCGCGATACTGGAGGCTGTGGTTGGAACGGGCCGTATTGCCCATTCCCCGCGCGGCAACCGCTGCCCGCGGGAATCGAGTCAGAGTCACGCTATCCACTCTCGCGATCTTGCCGCAGTCGGGGCGCGGCGGGCGCTTGCCCTGATAGGGCGCGACATCGGCATGAAGGACCGTTGGCCCTATCCCAAGCATCGCGGCCATTGCCAATGCCGCCGCTGTGCTCCTGTCAATCAGGCCGTCCATTTCAACGCCTTCTGCGATAGAAAAAGATGCCCAGGCCAGCGCCAAGCAACACAGCCAGGAGGACCGGAAACAGGCCCAAGGCAAGGACTTCACCCCCGGGCGGCGCGACATCGGCATTTGCCGGCGCCGCGATGGCGCCCAAAACCATCACGGAAAGGCTGCTGCAACCGAACCTTGTCAGCATGGACACCTCCACCAGGGCTGCAAGGCGATGCTATGCCCATTCCCGACTAGCGGCAAGCGCGACGATGCTCTTTACAGAGCCCGGCTTTATCCCCATAGGCTCACGCCATGACCTATCCGCTTGGCCTGCTTCTGCGACTTACCCGCCCTTGGGCGTGAACCGGCGTGCCGCCCTGCGGCGCGTGGTGCGCCCAGGGGAACAATGCCGGAATTCAACGCAGATTTAGCCAACAGAGATGCCAACATGTCCATGCTCAAGGACCCTTCGGTCAAATACCGCCCCTTCCCGCAAATCGACCTGCCTGACCGGCAGTGGCCTGGCCGCGTCATAAACAAGGCGCCGCGCTGGCTTTCCACCGACTTGCGCGACGGCAACCAGTCGCTGATCGACCCCATGGGGGCAGAAAAGAAGAACCGCTTCTTCGACCTTCTGCTGAAAGTCGGCCTCAAGGAAATCGAAGTCGGTTTCCCAAGCGCGGGCGCAACGGAATTCGATTTCATTTCCAGCCTGGTCCGCTCCGGCCGGATTCCCGACGACGTCCTGGTTCAGGTTCTGACCCAAAGCAGGGAAGACCTGATCAAGACTTCGTTCGAAAGCCTTGAAGGTGCGAGCGGTGCCATCGTCCATCTCTACAACGCCGTGTCGCCGCTGTGGCGGCAGGTGGTGTTCGGGCTGGAAAAACCGCAAATCAAGGACATTGCTGTGTCCGGAGCCAAGGTCCTGCGCGATCAGGCCGCGCGCTTCCCGGCGACCGACTGGCACTTCGAATATAGCCCGGAAACCTTCTCGACTGCCGAACTCGACTTCTCGATCGAATGCTGCGAGGCAGTGATGCAAGTGCTGGCGCCGACGCCCGAGCACCCGATCATCCTCAATCTGCCGGCTACTGTGGAAGCGGCCACACCAAACATATATGCCGACCAGATCGAGTATTTCTGCCGCAATCTGCCCAACCGGGAAAGCGCGGTAATCTCGCTTCATACCCACAACGATCGCGGCACAGGCGTTGCCGCGGCCGAACTGGGCCTGATGGCCGGCGCGGATCGCGTGGAAGGCTGCCTGTTCGGCAATGGCGAGCGCACCGGCAATTGCTGCCTGGTGACCGTCGGGCTCAACATGTACACACAGGGTGTCGATCCCGGCCTGGATTTTTCCGATATCGACGACGTCATTCAGACCGTCGAATATTGCAACCAGCTGCCGGTGCACCAACGCCATCCTTATGGCGGCGAACTGGTATTCACGGCCTTTTCGGGCAGCCATCAAGACGCCATCAAGAAGGGCTTTGCCGCGCAGGAACAACGGAATGACCAACTCTGGTCCGTGCCCTACCTGCCAATCGACCCTGCCGACCTGGGCCGCAATTACGAGGCCGTTATACGGGTCAATTCACAGAGCGGCAAAGGCGGGTTTGCCTGGGTTCTGGAACAGGACCAGGGTCTCAAACTGCCCAAGCGCATGCAGGCGCATTTTTCCCGGCATGTCCAGGACCTGGCCGACAAGCTGGGCCGGGAATTGTTTGCCGAGGATATATGGGAAGTGTTTCGCAAGGCCTATTGCCTCGAAACGCCACAACACTTCCAGCTCGAGGAATACGAAGAAACCCGCGCGCCCGATGGCACGCGGATCTTCGCCGGGAAAATCGGTGTCGATGGACAGGTGCAATCGGTATCCGGCCGAGGCAATGGACTGATTTCATCGGTCGTCGCGACTCTGAATGATAGTTTCGACGTTCGACTGGAGGTTCACGACTACACCGAGCACGCCATGGGTGCAGGTTCGGACGCTCGTGCAGCTGCCTATGTCGAATGTACGACTGCCGATGGACGAACCGTTTGGGGCGTTGGAATCGACGAGGACATTGCCACTGCCAGCGTCAGAGCCGTGCTCAGTGCGGCAAACGGGGCCGCTACCTGACCTCCGATCGCAATCGGTAGTATTCATACCGTGCTGGATCGCCGTCCGGCCGCGCAAACTATGGCAGTACGTACTACACTGTAAGCGAATCTGAGACCAAACTGCATTGATCGGAACCGATAAGCCCCTCCCCGGCAGGGAGGGGTGGGGTGGCGAAGCCCGGCCAAAGGCCGAGCTTCCACGCTGGCGTGAGGGACCTCCCCGCCGCGACTATGGCCCGCTGCGCGGACTCAAGTCTCGCTGCCCCTCCCCGCGGCGAGGCGTGTGTCACGATCTATGCTGCTTGGTATGAGACTTCCAGCTCTGGCAAACCAAATCTGCCAATCTATGCTGCAGATCGATCGTTTGCGGTAGCGCCTCTCTTATTCAATTCGGGACCGAAAATTCGATTGGAATGTCGCGAGCTTCGGCACATCGCGTCTGCCTGCCAAGGCGCTTTCAAACTCAAATCGCCAAGTCGCACCCAATTGTGTTCGTAGTAGCACCAACAAAAAAAGGGCCCGGATTTCTCCGGGCCCTCTTCTTTTCACCTTAGGGTGAGGCTCAGTAACCCGAACCCGGACCATAGGTGATTTCCACGCGGCGGTTCTGCAGTTCACGGACACCGTCAGCGGTGGGTACGCGGTTGTTGCTTTCACCAAACGCCTGGCTGGTGATCGAACCATCCGGGATACCATGGGTCGTGAGGTAACCACGAACCGCAGTGTTCCGGCGGGCCGACAAGCCGACGTTGTATGCCGAGCTACCCGAACGGTCCGCATAGCCTGCCAGCATGATCGGAACCCGCGAGCAATTGCCGTAGGCGCTGACCGCGCTGTCGAGGATTGTCGCCGCTTCCGGTGTGATGTCCGACCGATCCCAGTCGAAGAACACAATGTACGGACCCTTGTTGCACTCAGCCACAGGCGGCGGAGGCGGCGGGGGCGGCGGCGGGGGCGGCGGGGGCGGCGGGGGCGGCGGCGGAGGCAGCGGAGCCTGGTGACGACCACCGAAGGTGATGTCGATACCAGCGCGCAGCGCGCCTACGTCGTTGCGACCACCGAAGTCGTAGCTACCCGAGATCCACAGTCCGGCAGAGCGTCCGATCGACATGTCGAGGCCGAGTTCGGCTTCGCCATGACCGCCCGGATTGACCCCGGTCAGCGTGAACGAGTTACCGCCCACGATGTAGTTGTACTGACGATCCTGACCGATATCACCCTGGAAGACGTAGGCCAGTCGACCAAACGGACGGAAGGAGAAGCCTTCCGGATCGCCAACACTGGCAACGAACTTCAAGCCCAGTTCAGGATTGAAGACCGTCTTCGAAGCGTCACCGGTCGTCACACCCAGACCACCGGCATTCTGCTCTGTGAAGCCATCGAGTTTCCAGTGGCGGATGGCCAGCTTGCCGTAAGGCGTGATGGTCACACCACCTGCCGGGATGTCGTAGCCCACTTCAAGCGCAGCATCGAATTGCTTGCCCTTGAACTCGGCAGTCGGCGTCCGGGCCAGCAGAGCCAGGCTACGCGAACCCTTGAACTTCGAGAAGCCGTAGGCGAGCTTTACGTTCGCATAGAGCGGTCCGAAGCCCTGGGTCCAGTAGGCGCCCAGCGTCCAGGTGTTGCCGTTGACACTTTCCGGAGTGGTCCGGCCGTCGATGTCATGCTCGCCATAAGCCATACCGAAGCCGAACGCGCCGGTTTCGTTATAGAGAATGTCGAGACCGGCGGCCGCGCCGTAGGTGTTCGCCTTGATCGCAGACTGACCAGCCGCACCGACCGGGTTCGTACCGTAGCGGGCGAAGACCGCAACCGGGTTGATCCAGATACGTGCACCGATCGAACCGTCGCCACCCATCATCTGATTGGCCAGCGAGGCCCTGGCCGAGCGACGCTCGGTCAGGATGTCGAGCGACTGACCGAACACGCCATTCTGGTCGAGAGCCGCCAGCGAGCTGTAGATCTCAGCCGAGGACAGTTCGTCGAACACCTGCGCGATCTGCGCCGAGTTCAACCGCCAGTCGAGAGCCGAGATGACATTGGCCGCATCCTGCGAGAAGCCGATCTGGCTGACAGTGGCGAAACCAGCACCGCCATTCGCATCGGTAGTGATGCGGCTGACGATCACGGGGATCACGCTGTCAAGGCCGGTAGCAGCATTCGCAGCATTCGGGTTGGTCGCACCGGTGGCGTAAGACACGCGGGTAGCAGCCAGCTTGACTGTCTTGGCCGTCGTATCATGCACCAGACCGAACTTCACGAAGGGCGAGACGATGTTGGAAGTCGCCGTAGCCGTTACGTTACCCGTGCCGGTGTAGGTGAAGATGATGTAACCGTCGCCATTCTGGAAGATATTGTTCCGGTTGACGTCGGCCAGCACCGTACCAGCGAGGGTCAGGTTGCCCGTGATGTTCCAGCGCGAGGGATCCGACAGCTGATCAGTGCCGATGATGTATGCATTATTCGGCGTGGTGAAGTAGGGAATACCTACGCCGGCAGATACAATACCAAGAGGCTCGGAAGCACCGCTTCCAGCAGGGACACCAAGAGCGCCCAGGCGGACCAGAGAACCGTTGACACCAACCACAGTGGTACCGGTAGCCGACTGGCTGAAGTTACCAGTCTGACGGACCGTGATACCATCGATCGTTTCGGTACCGGAGTTCACCAGGCTCGAACCCACCAGTTGCGGACGGATCGGAACGCGGCGGCCGATAACCAGAACAGCCGAGTTGTTGACGTCGCCCTTGATGCCGAACTGCGAGGCCGGGTTGTTACCGCCAGAGGTGAACTGCAAGGTCTTGCTATGCGGCGTATTCAGCTGGATTTCGCCACCGGTGATGTTGAACGAGCCAACATCGAGGGTCCAACCAGCAACCGCAGCCGGAACCAGCGGAGCCGAGTAGTTGGCGCCGTTGATCACGAAGGTGCCCGCACCGGTCTTGTTCAGGGCAGTTACACCCAGGACGCGAACCGTATAGGCTCCAGTCGAATAAGGAGCTGCGGCAGAGGGCAGTTCCAGAGCCGGGCTGTAGTAAGCGTAGTTTGGCGGCGACGGATTGAAGATGCTGGTCGGCGAGGGCAGGAAGCCCGCGTCATACCATTCATCCGCACCCAGGAAGCCCGATCCGTTGAGGTTGACCGTGGTGTTGGTCAGATAGGCCCCCGAGGAGGACTGTTGGGCGTAGATGCCGCCAAGCGTGGCCGAACCGTTGTTGAGGTTGATCGTAGCAGTCAGATTGACCGTCTGTGTCGGTGCACCGTTGGTGACCAGCGGGGATCCGAACGGATTGATGAAGGTCGGGGTGAACAGGACGTTACCACCGGCATTCGATCCGAAGGGGTTACCGACAATGATCGCAGCCGATTCGGTGCTGCCAGAGAAGGCGTTCTTCACGCTGTCGTATCCGAAGATCACGCCAGCCGAGTTAACCTTGTAATTCTGGGCAACCGGAGCAGCCGTGAAGGTGCCCGTGGTCGTTGCATCGGTGAAGACCTGCGAGGTCGAACCTGCGCCAATCAGCTCACCAAGACGGACCGAACCGACAATGACCGCACCGGCATTGTTGTTCACCGTGCCATCCGAAGCTTGCGAGATCGCATTGCCCTGAATGATGCCATTGTTGTTAATGACAGCGGTGCCGGCATTGTACTTCTGTACAAAGTCAACCTTGACGATGCGGGTAGCCGGATCGGTGTTGAAGATGTCGTTGTCGACGATCTTCAACACCGAGTTGTGGGTACCCGAACCCTGGGTCAGAGCGTTGCCACCGATGAAGCCATTGTTGTTGATAATGGCGGTAGTGGTGCCCTGGCCGATAGCCGTGGCGTTGTTGCCGATCTTGCCGGCATTGTCGATCTGGGCCGTTCCACCGACACCGGTGATGGTGAAGGTCGAGTCAAGCGCAGTCTTCGGACCAGTAGGCGTGAAGGTTGCGGTGAAGTCGGTATCGGCCGAGGTCGAGATTGCCGTCACGTTGTTGGTGACGATCGCGCCCTTGCCGACTTCGACCCAGGCCTTCGAGAGACCGGTGGCCGTGGCATTGGAAGCCGAGGCCGCGCCTGCGCCAACGACCGCAGCCGAGGGAAGCAGGTGAACTTCGGCGACGCTGCCGGTGGTGCGGGTCGAAGTGGCGACCTTGGTCGAAGTGATCGGAGGCAGCGACAAACCACCGAAGGTGGTCGCCGTGTTGTTGACCTTGCCACTGCGATTGACCGTGATTTCAGCCGACGTCTTGCCAAGCGCATTGAGCGAAGTGGCGCTGGCCGTGCCACCGACAGTGCCGGTGACATTGGTTGTAGCCGTGCCGATCGATGCGTTCGAAGAAGCGTTGCCGCCAACCGAACCATCGACATTGAGCGTGGCATTGGCCTTGGACGATGCCGCCGTCACAATTTTCGCCGTGCTGGTCGCCGTGGCCACACCCGTGGTCTTGTCACGGGCATAGTCATTGACCAGCGTTGCCGTGGTGTCGGTACCAGCGGTGTTGACCGCGACATTGCCACCAACCTTCACGCCGGTCGGAACCGTCAGCGAAGTGGCCGTGAAGCCCGTTAATGCAATGTTGCCGCCAACTGCCGAAGCCGAACCAAGCGTCAGCGAAGCCTGGCCACCGGTCGTCTTGGTGGTGATGGTCGCATCTTCATGGATCAGCGACGTTTCAAACTTGCCCTTGGTGATATCCTGGGCGAAGTTCGAGTTGGTTGCAGCGCTCAGTTCACCCTGCTGGGCAGTGACCGCCAGGTTACCGTCGATGCGGCCATTGATGTTGGCAATCGCCTTGCTGGTGCCGTTCACCGCGACGTTGGCCGTCGAAGTGCCGTCCTTGAGGATCTTGCCAGTCAGCTGCAGGTTGGCTTCACCGTCAACTTGCTTGGCGGTAAAGGTGCCAGTGGTCAGACCGGTGTTGGTGCCGGTGTTGGTCTTGTCTGTCGCGAGCGACGTTTCGGCGTGCGCCTTGGTCGTCGTGTTGACATTGGCGCCAGCATTCAGCGTGACATTGCCATAGACCAGGCCGCTGATGTTCGCGGACGAGTTCTTGTCGGCGGTCTGAACGATGTTACCGCCAACTGCCGGGTCCGGAATGAAGTTGGTGTCACCAACCTCACCGGCATAGACGCCCGTTACGTTGCCGCCGGTTGCCGTGGTGGTTCCCGTTGTGTCGCTGGTGGTCTTGGCCACCGTACCTGTCGCCGGATCGACCGCCAGCAAGAACGAATTGGTCGTCTTGGTGTTGACGTCGGTACCGGTGCTGGTGGCCTTGATCTGGCCGCGATGGCCAGCATTCGGGTCACCAACCGCACCGAGAATGTTCACGGTAACGTCACCCTTGGCGAGCAGCACGGCATTACCCGTGGTGAGGCCAGTGGCCGAGTTGGTGTAGTCGGCAGTTCCGCCGGCAGTGCCACCAACGAAGGAGTTGGTCACCGTACCGTCGATCTGGAACTTGCCGGTGTTGTCGGTGTAGAAGTGGGCATTGCCACTCACCGAAGTCGTGCCGACAGGCGCGCCGCTGTGCGACGTGACATTCACGGCCGCGCCATTGTTAGTCGACTTGATGCGGCCATCGTTGAGAACCTGAGCCGAAGTCGCACCTGTGGCGGTGGCGCCATCGCCTGCACCACTGGCATCACCGATAGTGGCGCCAGCCTGGTTCCAGACCTTGGCCGGGCCGCCAACGAAGGCGCTCGTGGTGCTGCCCGATCCGGTAATGACTGTGTCATTGGCCTTCACGCCAGCGCTGTCCGATGTGTTTACCACATCAATCTTGGCCTTGATGTTGGTGGTCAGCGTGCGAGCCGAAGTGGCGACGGCCGTGTCGCCGATCGAACCGGCATTCTTGACCGTGGCATTGGCGTCGCCAGTCGCCAGGGCATCGCTGCCGACCTTGCCGCCAGCGAGCACATCAACCAGCGCACCACCGCCCGTGGGGGCCGCATCGACATTGAATTCAAGGCCGAACTTGGAAGTGGTTACAGTGCCGGTCGTAGTGGGAAGCGGCGTGCTGAGCTTGAAGGTGCCGGCCACCGAAGTGCCAACCGCCGTTGCAATGGCATCACCCACAACCGTACCGCCAACGGTTACGCTGGTGGTGTTGGCCGTGCCCTTGTTCGAGGTTGCGACGGCGTTGCCACCTACCTTGGCGCCCTTGCCGACGTTGATGATGGCGTTGCCACCGACTGGCGTCAAAGCAAGCGAGCCTTCGGTCAGTGTCGTCGGCCCGGTCTTGTCCTGTACAGTGCGCGCAGTGAGAGCCAGATCCTGAGGCGTGGAGGTGGCATTGAGATTGCCAGTGACTTCGCCACCCGTCATGGTCGCCGTTGCGCCAGCCGAGCCGCCGCCGCTGACATTGACATTGCCTGTGACCTTGCCGCCGGAAATCGAGGCAGAAGCCAGGCCCGCGGTGTTCTTGAGGTCAACAACCGACTTCGATTCTAGAAGCGGATTTGCGCCGGAATCCTCGAAGGTCAATGTCGTCGTCTTAGTGGCCACGCCGCCGCTCGAAGTGACATTGACGTCACCGGTGACTTTGCCAGCCGACTTGAAATCGGCGGTCTTGAAGCCTTCGACATTGACGCCAGCTCCGACAACGCCGGTCGAACCGATTTCAGCGGAAGCACCGCCGCCTGCGGAAGACTGGTTATTGACACCCACCAGTTGCGTTGTGTTGCCGCCAGCACTCGTGGTTGTGGTCGTTGTGTTGACACTATTGACCGGGTTGGACTCGACATTCACGCCGTTTACGACATTGCCGTTGACAATCGCCGAGGCTCCACCGCCCGCGCCATCGACATTGACACTGGTGACGTTGCCCTTGGCGCCGATCGTGGCCGCGCCCGAACCTGCGCCGAAGGTCGTGTTATTGATGGAAGTCACGACAGACTTGCCCGCAATCGGAGCATCGCCACCGGTAACGGTCTGAACGGCCTGCGTGCCGCCGAGCGAGTTCACTTCGCCTGCGACACCGTTGATTTCAACGGTCGAGTTGCCGACTTCGGATTCGCTGCGGACACCAACGCGGACGCTCAAATTGGCGGCACCCAGGGTACCGTCGCTCTTCACGACCGAGTTGCCGCCCGTGAAGTCAGTGGTGGTAACGCCGACAACAACAGTCGCCTTGCCGGTGCGTTGCGCAATGAGATCAACACCGTTGAACGAGCTGCCTGTCGGGACAATGCCGGTAGCCGAGTTGATGAAAGTAACGTCACCCCGGCCTTCAACGTCGATCGGATCGGGATTGTTTTCGGTGCCAACCGTGCCGTTGTTGGTGATGAGAATCGGGCCGCCGAAATCCTGAACATCGATATCGCCGGTGATCAGACCGTTATTGGTAACCGTCGCCGTGCTCAGCTTGCTGGTTGGGTCGCCAACCATGTGGAAGTGCGTGTCAGTACCTGCCGGCCCAAGTTCGCCATTGTTGGTGAAGGTGAGCGATTCGCTACCGTTATTGCCGCCATCGAAATTGAGATTGACCTGACCCGGACCGCTGATCTTCACACCCGGATCGACGATGACCGTTGCATTCTTGTCCGTGTCAGCACCGATCGCAGCGTTCGCGCCCGCAACGGTCGTGTTGGCCGCAATGGTAACCGTGCCCGCATGCAGCGGAGCCGCCAGGCCGGCCGCCGTAGCAAACGCCGCCGCTCCCAGCAGCAAAGTGGAACGCCGCAACTTCAGCGAATTGGTGCTGGTGAGGCCGGTATTAGGTGAGGTCATCGGTAGTACTCCCTGTAAACTGCGCTGCCCCTAGGGGCGAAAGGTGATGGGCGTGTTGCCCGTAAAACTTAACGGCTCGTGAATCAAAGTCACGCGGAAAATTCATGCAAGACGCAAAAAGCGCCAACCGGCGTATCCGGCGGCGGAAGGCTCGATCTCGGTAACCTGGAAATCATTCAGTTCCCCCATCCCAGCTTCCGGCAGCAACCCGGAAACAGTGAAGCAGTCTTGCGGTCAATCCCCCTATACGACCCCTGAACGAGTGGCCACTCGCACCCGGATTCGCGCCTGTTTCGGCTAGGCGACATTCCATCAAGCCCCATTACTAGCGTCTCGCACGGCAAGCTCAACCGGAAAAATAGACTTCCGTCAAGACACTTGTGCATAAACTACAACACTTTTGTTGCCGCAGGGGCCTGGCGTTGCATGCCGGACACACCCGCGGCGGCGAGCCGTGTCATTTCTTCGGCAACACGATTTCGGCCGTGCCAGTGACCATGGTCTTGCCTGCCTGATTCTGCATGAGGTGCTTGACGTGGATCAGGTGACGTCCCTGATCGTCGACCGACTTTTCGGTGACTTCCGCCGTCTGCACGGTGACATCGCCCGTCAGCGCGGGCCCGCGATAGTTGGCGATCGAGTGAAGCACCCGGCCCCATTCGCCCGCCCAGCCTGCCAGATAATCGGTTACCCAGGCGCCAAGGGATGCTCCGTAGCCATAACCGCGCGGCATGCCGATCTTGCGGGCATACTTGGGGAAAAGATGTCCGCGCGACGGGCCATAGTGAGCGCCGTCGGTGAGGAAGGGATTCATCCGCTCCATCACCGGGTCGTTTTCGTGCCCGGCCATTTCCTTGGTAAAGCCCAGCGCTTCGAGATCGAGCATGCGGCGGTCGAGCGTGCCCCAGGTGGTGAACAGGTAACTGCGCCATTCGGTGGTGAAGCTGACGATCGAGTGCGGCCCGAACAGACGCTCGGGAAGCTTGTCGCCTACGTTGACGTCGTCCCACCAGCGCTTGCCGTGACCGAGCTCGTGCAGCATCTTCAGCCAGGCAAAGCGGCGATGTTCGAATTCGTCCAATTCGGCGTCAGTCCATTCCGGCTCGTCGAAATCGGCCGGGTTGACAGCTTCGCCGCCCAGAGCCGCGCTATAGCGCATGGCGGTCGAGCGATGCTTGGCGATCAGCTGGCCGTGCTGGTTGCGATAGAAGTTGTCGCCGCGCTGGAAGCAGGTGGGGCCAAGCGATGTGTTCTTGACAACATAGTCGTATGGGATCCGCTCATTGCTGATCCAGTCGCCGCCGAAGACATTCACATCCTCGAACCACCACTCGTCGCCGGCGAAAAGCAAATGCGATTCGGGGATCTTGCCGACACAGGCGCCGGCCGTGCCGTGGCCATCGTCAATCACGATCGGAAAGCTCTGCGGCGCGACGAGCCGGCCGAACCGGCTCTCGAGCGCATAATGACGATCGTAGTGCAGCAGGTTGGCATAATGCATCGCATGCACCCAGCGGCGGATGTCGGTATTCGAGATCGCCTCGCGGATCGGCGAGCTATCGATAGGCTTGCCGAGATACTGGTCGATGTCCGAGCAATCGAGTGTCGGGGTGGTCATAATGCAAATCCTCTCCGGTTCCGGTTACTCGCCCCATTGGCGATGATCGCGCGGAAGGCAACTCCCCTTGCGTTATGAAATGCCCCGGACATAGGCATCTATCGTTCCGGCGCAGGTGATCTTGTCGCCATCGCCCAGGTCTGCGTAGCGCGTAACATCGTCGCCGATGGTCGGCCCCTGGTGGCCGCAATCGCACTTGCCATAGCGCACGGAAATCCGGTCACCGGAAATCACACCGCCCCAGCGCCCTTCGATCGACAGATCGAGAAATCCTGCCCTGCCCTCATGTTCTCCCTCACCGGCCGGGATCATCGAATCGCCGGTCCGGTCGAGCAACAGCAGGATCAGCCACGGCGGCACGTGATAACGCCCCGCCCGGCAGATCGGCATGGTCGTATTGATTTCCTGCATGCCATAGTAGCGATAGACCCGCTCGGGCCGGACGTTGAAGGTTTCCCCGATGAATGCCTGGTAGCCCTCGGGAAGCGTCGCGCCCTTTAGGCCGCCGCCCACTGCCATGACATTGTCGGGGTGGAAGTCCGTGCCGGACAGTCCTCGCGCGCGGACTGCCTCGGCGATCCGGTAGGTCATGGCATATTGCGCGCCGATAAACAGCTTCCGTCCGCGCAGTTCGGCCAGGGCATCGACAGTGCGCTCGCTGCCCTGAGCCATGGCGATTTCGCGCTGGGCTGCGAGCGATTCAAAGCGATCGAGTTCCGCGGGCGTAGCGCTGCCCTCGGCAATGGCGCGACGCATCGCCACCATCTGGCTGACCTGGCCAATGGTGATCGGCGGGCTGGGGAACCTGAAATCCTCGCCATCGCCGAACTCTTCGGAATAGGCGGCCTGTACGTCGCGGTTGCGCGGGCTATCGGGGACCGGGACGGTGCCGACCATTCGAAAGCTGCGATCGGGCAGAGTGCCGGTTGACCAAGCAAGGGCCAGGGCCGTGTTGCGCCGCACGAAAGCCCGGTCTGCCGCCGAGGCGGCGATCATCGAACATTTTCCGGTCGTCCCGCTCGAACAGGACACGTATATCTGTTGCACTTCCAGCAGGGACAACCAGTCATCCAGGTCGCTGGCGCCTTCCAGACTCACTGGATCGATGTCCACTGCCGACATGGCGCCCAGCCAGCGGCCAAGCCGTTTCCAGTTACCCTGTAACAGCCAGGTGTCCGGATAGCTCTTGTAACTGGAATGCGCGAAAAGCAGCGGCACGAGGTCGGCAAGCGCGCCAATCCGTTCCAGCCCGGCTTCTCCGGCACGATGATCGAGCAACTTGATCTTGGGCCTTAACGTCGCGAATCGCTCCTGCGCCGCCGCGATCTGGGCAGGCCTCAGTTCGGAATGAGGCACATCGAAACGCCCCGGATTTTCGACCAGTCCGGTCAATGCCGCAACATGCGAGCCCATCGTCGTCTCCTTTGCGCCTGGCGCCACATCCGGCGAGCCGGGAAAGGCTGGCGCGGCATTCGAAATGCGTCAACTCGGTTACAGCAATAGGTTCCACTTATGCCTGCTAGACCATCGGCCAATCATCAGCGGCTTCGCGCCACAGCAAGTCTGCCATGGCGTCGAGTTCGGTAAAGTCCACCCCGTATCCCAGCGGATCCGAACGACTGAGCGAAAACCGCCGTCGCACAGGATCGAGCAGCCGGCGGCGCAAGGCACGTTGCAGCAGAGCCAGACGCATCAGGGCCTCTTCCAGCGCGCCTTCCGGCGCACGGGCGCGATGCGTCGACCAGCCCGACTCGATGCAACCGACACGGTCTATGACCATCGTGTTGTAGGTACGATGCGGACCGCGATGTAGCGGCAGGCCCATGCGGATCGCCGACCTGTCGCTGGCGGGCAGAAGCAAACCGTTCGCCCGAAAGTCGTCGAAGCCCACTCGGTCGCGGCCTATGGAGTCGAACAGCCTGCCGAAGCATGTCTCGCCAAGCAATTGCCTGGGCAGCAGGTGGTGACGCTGCATACCGGGATCGAAGCCTGGTTGGCCTCGCCGGTTGACATCGCGGAAGGCCAGCGCCGCGCGGCAGTTCACAATTCGCGCCAAAGCCTTGCCACCCGTCCGCCTGGCACCGGCTCGACCAGCAGCAATTCGCCTCCGGGTCCGGTAAGCTCCTGACGCCCAGTAACCGGCCCGTGACGGACGATGTGATCCATCGCCCGCACGGCCAGTTTTACCGTATCGGCCGCCGTTTCGCCGCGCCGTGCTTCGACCCGCAGTTCCTGTCCGGCGAAATGGGCCAGGCCCTGGCTCTGAACACCGCCATCGGGCGTCCGCTCCATGCCGGTGAAGCCCAGTGCCGGAAAGGCGCCCCCGCCCAACCAGCCTTCAACGATTCGTGCAAAATAGCTGGTATCCATCCAGCAACCGGCAGGCGCCCAGCACACGGCCCGGGTTTCGAGTCGCAGGGCCAGTTCGCGCGCAAGCCCGGCCATGCTTCGCACGACGGGAAGCACCGACCCCGCGCCCGCCACGTGCGGGCCTGGAACTAAAGCGATGGCTTCAAATGTCTGCCCGGGCACCTCGCTGCCCAGGCCATACACATGGCGCGCCTCGGGAATTCCTTCACCCTCGCCCGGCGCCAGCCCGATCAGGTCGAAAGTCAGCCCGCTGGCAAGAAGTTCCAGCCAGCCCTCCCCCGCGCCGCGCGGCTGGCTGGCCTGAATCGCCAAAGCATGCCCATGCGGGCCCGAGGCCAGCGCCTGCAGCACATCATCGGCAGTGGGCCGGCCATCTTCCGAAAAGAGGAGAGACAGGCAAGCGCCAACCTGTTCGGTCTCCAAGAGCGATCCCCCGTGCGAGCGGCCCGTCAATGTCCCTGGGCCGGCAGCAACTTGGCATCATTTATCGCGGCTAGTCGAGTCCTTCATTGCCCAATTGTACCGGAATGGCGCAATTACTTTCAAAATACTCCTAATCGCAGCCCTTCACCCAGGGAAGCGCCTAGTTGGCTGCATTGATCAAGTGAAAACGGCGGCACAACCTTCTCGGCCAGAATAGCCTCCGGACTCTGTGCGCCGAGATTGACGATCAGCGAATCGGCAACCCGCCGCAGCCGCCATCCCTTAACGATCCGGTCGATCTGCGCCTGAGCGCCAGTGCCGTCCGAACCCGCCGCAATGGCGGTTGCATAGGGACGACCCTCGATCCGGCCCAACAGCGGATAATAGCAGCGATCGAAAAACGCCTTCATCTCACCCGACATGGAGGCAAGGTTTTCCGGACAGACGAACAGATAACCCGCCGCCGAGAACATGTCTTCGGCCTGAGCTGCGCAAGCGGAGATCAGCCGCGCATTTTCACCGGCTGCCTGGTGCGCGGCCTGCGCCATGGCCTTTGCTGCCCCAGTGCGGCTGTGCCAGACAATTGCGAGAGCGGGATCGGCCAATAGCCTAGCAGCCGTTGCCCCCGCCCAGCGCCCCGCCCAAAAGGCCACCCAGGCCCCTGCGCGGCTTGCAACGCGGCTGCGCTGGCTGTTCGCTCTCGTCTTCCATGCCCTGCATGCCTTCCATTCCGGCCATGTCCATCCAGCTCGTCGTGGACTTGTGGCGGATACGCGCCGTCCATTCAAGATTCCACGCAGCCCGCGGATTGGCGGGGCGCGGCGGATAGGAAAATTCCTCCATCGGCCCGAAAGCCGTGAGCGTGCCCATGCGGAAATCGGGCGCCGCGCGCTGAACTTCGACCGGAACCGTACACGCGGTGGCCGTAGGCGGCAGGAGTGTGCGGTCGCGCACCAGTCCGGCGACCTGCGCCGGCGTCAACCAGTCCGAAAGGCCGCCGCCGAACTGGCGAGTCGCGCTCGACGACCACATCACCATGTCGCCCATGTCGCCGCGTGGCCCCTGCTTGCCACCGAACACCGTTGCGAGATATCCGGTCGCATCGGCAATGCCGGCCCAGTTGAGCAGCGTCGATCCGCTCGCCTGCGATGTATGCCGCACGCTCAGCGGCTGCATGAAATCCTTGGCCAGCGTGAAAGCGATTTCTGGCGAGTAATTGCCGGCGACCCGATGCGGCCCCGGCAGGGAACTGTCCGGCTTGACATATTTCCCGTCCTCGGCGGGCCAGCGGCCAAAAGTACGGCTGTTCTGCGGCGTCGGCCCCCAGTCGCGAATGATGGTGGTCGACCACAGGCCCGGCGGAATCTGGCCAGCCGCCAGCTTGGCGAAATCGATGATCACTGGCTGCCCGGCGGGCGCATGTTCGCCGCATCCCCAGAAGATCAGGAGGCGCCCCTTGGGACGCTCGGGCATTTCATCGGGGATGCGTTCCTCGCGCGGTGTCACCAGCGCCACCGATTTTCCCAATTTGGCGTTGGGCGGCATGAAATGATCGGCCTTGGGACCGCCTCCGGCTGGCGTATTCGATGAACCAAGACGCAGAAGAAGTTCATGCTGGACACTGTTGCCGCGCCCTCCGCCCATGGCCATCGCCATGGGGTTCATCCGGCCCATCCCGCCGATGCCCGTAACAGTGCCCGCCCGCATGTCGTATCGGGCCACCGGTCCGCTCGCGGCGCGTTGCTGCGCAATCAGCGGAATCGACGCAATGGCAGCGCCACATGCTACGACAATGGCAATATTTCCGTTTTTCATTGGCCAGGCCCTTTCCTGCACGCCCAAGCAAGTAACGATGACTTGAATCGATTTATTGTCAATTCGCGACATTGCGGCCTTTGCCGCATGGCGCAAGATCGGTTAGCCTTGGGCCATGGCAAGTGCACCAGCCCTGGTTTTCGGCATCGACAATTCGCTTTCCGGCAAGGCCTGGCGCTGGCGCGGCGGGAACATGGAACTGAGTGCGGGGCCCGGCGGATTGGACGACGATATTGTCACCCAACTGCTGCTTTCGCGCGGCGTCCCGCATGCCGAAATCGAGCTCCACCGCGCCCCGTCGCTGCGCAATTTCCTGCCTGATCCTTCGCAATTCCGCGACATGGATGCCGCCGCTGAAAGGCTCGCCCAGGCCGTGCTGACTGGCGAGACCGTGACGATCTACGGCGATTACGACGTCGATGGCGCGACCAGCGCCGCCCTGCTGATTCGCCTGCTGCGCATGCTCGGCATCGAACCCCGGCATTACATCCCGGACCGGCTGCTCGAAGGCTACGGCCCATCCGGCGAAGCCTTGGTCAGGATTGCCGGCGAAGGCAGCAGCCTGATCGTCACCGTGGACTGCGGCGCCATGGCACACGAGGCGCTGGACATGGCGCGCGAGGCAAGTGTCGATGTGGTGGTTGTCGATCACCATAAATGCATTTCTGAACTTCCGCATACAACCGCTCTGGTTAATCCTAATCGCCTGGACGAGAGTGAAGTTGGGGCTTCCCACGGCTATCTTGCCGCTGTCGGGGTGGCTTTTTTGTTGTCGATCGCAACCGTCCGATGCCTTCGCGAAAATGGTTATTTCAAAGAAAAGGTCGAACCGGATTTGCTTTCCCTGCTCGATCTTGTTGCGCTCGGCACGGTCGCCGATGTCGCAGCACTGAAGGGCCTCAACCGCGCCTTTGTCGCTCAGGGCCTGAAAGTCATGGCGCGACGGGAAAACGTGGGCATGGCGGCGCTGATCGACGCCAGCCGGCTCAACCGCGCGCCGACCTGCAGCGATCTCGGCTTCGCGCTGGGTCCGCGAATCAATGCCGGCGGACGGGTCGGCGAGGCCAGCCTTGGCGTCCGCCTGCTGACTACCGAAGATCCAGACGAGGCGCGCGAAATTGCCGCGCAGCTATCGCGGCTCAACGAAGAACGCCGAGGCATCGAAGCCGCCGTCCAGGACATGGCCGAAGCCCAGATTGAGCGCCACCACAACCGTGCAGTCATGGTGCTGGCGGGCAATGGCTGGCACCCGGGCGTGATCGGCATCGTTGCCGGGCGAATCAAGGAAAAGACTGGAAAACCGGCGCTGGTCATAGCCCTCGACGCCGATGAAGAGGGCAATGGCAAAGGCTCTGGCCGCTCGATTCCCGGCGTCGATCTCGGCGCCGCAATCATCGCCGCGCGCGAGGCCGGATTGCTGCTCGCCGGTGGCGGCCACGCCATGGCCGCGGGGCTGACTGTCGCGCCGGGCAATCTCGAACCTCTGAGCGACTGGCTCGACGATCGCCTCGGCGCCGCCGTCGCCGCGGCAGCTGCCAGCCAGGCTTTGTCTTTCGATCTCGCCATCGCTCCCGGCGGCATGACGCCGCAACTGGTCGAAACACTGGAAAGCGCCGGACCCTATGGCATGGGCTGGCCCGGCCCGCGGGTCTGCGTCGGTCCTTTGCGGCTGATCAAGGCCGATGTGGTCGGCGCCGATCACGTCCGCCTGATTGTGCGCGGCGACGATGGATCGAGCTTCAAGGCCGTTGCCTTCCGCACGGCGTCCACTCCGCTCGGACAGGCATTGCTCCACGGCGCGAAAAGCCGCCGATTCTGGCTCGCCGGGCGCGCGCGCAACGACGACTGGGCCAGCCGGCCCCAGGCCGAATTGCATATCGACGATGCCGCCTGGGCGGATTGAGGGGAGATCGGAGATGTTCAGCCATGTCACCCTGGGCTGCGACGACCATGATCGCGCACGCTCCTTCTGGATGGCGGTGATGGACGTTCTGGGTCACCCGCTGATGATGGACCGCGAGGGCTGTATTGCCTTCGGCGAGGCGGATGGCCCCAAGACCTTCGTCGTAACGCCTTTCAACCGCGCCCCGGCAATGCCCGGAAACGGCGTACATGTCGCCTACATCGTGCCCACGCGCGCGCAGGTCGATGCCTTTCATGCGGCCGCCCTCGCGCATGGCGGCAGCGACGAGGGCCCACCCGGACTGCGCCGCTATCACGCCAATTACTACGCTGCCTATGTGCGCGATCCGGATGGCAACAAGCTTCAGGCAGTATGCCATTCGCCGGCTGGCTAGTCTCCTGTTTGCGTGAGACTTGACCCCTTCCGCGGCCTTCCCTAAAGGCGCGGCCCTGCCTACGGTGCAAGCTGGCGGCAGATGCTCTTGGCGCAAGCCATTGCGGCCCCTTCGTCTAGCGGTCAGGACGCGGCCCTTTCACGGCTGAAACACGGGTTCGATTCCCGTAGGGGTCACCAAGCCTTCCCAGCAAGCGCCGGGAAGGCTATGCAGCGCTGCGCCACCCCGCGTGGCCCCTTCGTCTAGCGGTCAGGACGCGGCCCTCTCACGGCTGAAACACGGGTTCGATTCCCGTAGGGGTCACCAACTCTCTTTCCCAGAGAGTGTCAGAATGTGCCAGAAATGGCTGATTTCTGCGGTTTTTTGTGGTATAGGTATCCCATATGGAGCGGCCGTGTGCCACCGGATACCACCATCTCGATGGTATATTTGATGGTAGCGCGGTTCTCCCGACCAGGAGATACCATCATGGCGCTTACCGCCCTGGCGATTAAAAACGCGAAGAATCGCGAAAAACCTTATAAGCTCACCGATAGCGACGGGCTGTTCCTGTATGTCACCTCCAATGGCGGCCGCTATTGGCGGATGAACTATCGCCACTTTGGCAAGCAGAAGACACTGGCGTTCGGCGTCTATCCCCACACCAGCCTTGCCGACGCCCGCGAGCAACGCGATGCGGCGCGCAAGCTTCTAGCGCGGGGCGAGGATCCGGCCGAGCAGATCAAGCTGGAAAGGATCGCGGCGGCCGTGGCGGCGTCCAACAGCTTCCAGGCAGTTGCCGACGAATGGCTGGTGAAGGTTGAGTGCGAGGGCCGCTCCGCTGTCACCATGAAGAAGCTGCGCTGGCTGCTGGCCTTTATCAACGAAACGATCGGCAAGCGCCCGATCGCGTCTATCTCCGCTCAGGAGATGCTCGCGATGCTTCGTAAAATGGAATGCAAGGGCCGCTACGAGACCGCGAAGCGGCTACGCAGCACATGCAGCCAGATATTCCGCTACGCCATCGCTACGGCCCGCGCAGAGCGCGACGTGGCTGCTGACCTACGGGGCGCGCTCATCACCCCCCAGCCCGTTCACCGCGCGGCGATCACCAGCGCCAAGGAGGCGGGCGGCCTTCTCCGCGCCATTGAGGCCTTTGAGGGACATACGAACACCAAGGCAGCACTGCGCCTCCTGCCCCATGTGTTCGTCAGACCCGGCGAACTCCGCTTTGCCGAATGGAAGGATTTTGATTTCGAGAAGGCGCTTTGGACGATCCCACCGCACAAGACCAAGATGAGGCGGGCGCACGTCATCCCCCTGTCCCACCAGGCTCTCGCCATTCTCGAAACCATTGAGCATGACGCAGATTATAGCAGTTACCTGTTCCCGTCGCTGCGTTCGGTGGATCGGCCCATGTCGGAAAACACCATCAACGCTGCGCTGCGCCGCATGGGCTTCGCCCAGGATGAAATGACTGGCCACGGCTTCCGGGCGATGGCCGCGACCCTGCTAAATGAAATGAGCCTATGGCATCCCGACGCGATCGAGCGGCAGCTTGCCCACCAAGACAACAATGCGGTGCGCCGTGCCTACACGCGCGGCGAATATTGGGATGAGCGTGTCCGCATGATGCAGCATTGGTCCGATCATCTGGATTTTCTCCGTGACGGCGCGAAAGTCCTCAAGGGCTCGTTCCGCAAGGCGAAGGCCGGACAGCAACCCGGTCCTGGTCACTCCGCGCGATCTTCGCGGTAACGCACGGGATCGGCTATCCAGCGCTGGACGGCGGATTCGTGCCAGCCGGCGCCATGAATGCTGATCTTCACCTGCTGCGGGAATGTGCCTTCGGCAATCTTGCGATAGAGCGTCGAGCGCGACAGCCCGGTGCGGTCGAGTACGGTCTTGAGACGGACAATTCTTTCGGGAGCAGACACGGGATTATCTCCAACGGTTGATGGTTGACGATGCTCCCTGGGAACAGTCTGCGATGATCGAGGTCCGTCTTTCAAGTGCTTCTTCGATGTCGTTCGGCGCTATCGAAGCATAGGATGCAAAGACAGGCGGTAGTGGGCAATAGCGCTTGAACGGCGGCTTGCGGCGCGAAGAGGCAGGAATAGGCAAGTCCCGCGTCGAAACGCATGGTTTCCAGATGGACGGGCGGTACACAGTATCTGTTTGTATCATGTCGCAGACTCCAACATTCGTTGACCTGCCCGCCGCGCGCCAGCCTGCATCAGCCCGTCCCCCGCCCGCAATAGGGAAGGCATTATGGTGCCGATCGGGGCACCTACACCAAGCCGGTCCTGGGTGGCTTCAGCTATCGCAAGAGGGGGGCCGCATCGACCAATCTGACATCGTGCATCTCGTGCAAATAGGCTTCGAAATAGCCTTTGTGCGACGCGCCCACGATCGCGAGCAACCTGGTCCCCGGCGCGCGGCCGATCACCTCGCGGATGTTCGACACCATCCGCAGGTTTCGCGTCTCCCAATAGGCAACATAGCTTCGCCCGAACCCCTGTTTCGACGGCTCGGTCAGCGCGGCACCGAAGTCGGACCGGAACGTCCGCATCGGTTCGGCCGGCGCATTGTAAGCGCGGTATAGGGCAAGAAGACCGTCCGGCCGCCCAAGTCCGGCCTCCAGTCGCTGATCGTCGGCCTGACGCGCGTGCGTAGCAGGATTGTCCCAGGCACGCGAAATCGCGTCCGAATAGGCCTTGGCTTCATCTGGATCGGTCGGATCGGCTGTGTCCGCGGTGTGATCGTCAATGCTCCAGAGCCGCTCAAGGCCGAGACGGGCAGCGAGCGGCGCGGCGAGCGAATAGGTCTCGTTGTGCTTGCCCTTCAGTTCGCCGAGCCTCGCGACCAGCACCGCGTCCAGCCCGTCGCCGGCGTGGCGCTCCGTATCGGGAAGGCGGAGCCACTGCACCAGCGCGGACGCGGGCTCGCCGGCCGCGAGGAAGATCGCGGCCAGATGTCGCCGCGCTGCGGGCGTCGGCGCGGCCGGCCAGGACGCTAGCAGGCGCTCGGCTTCGGCGTTCGCTGCGGGCACATCCATCCCGGTCGCGCGTTCGGCCGGTTTCGTATCGACGCAATAATCCGAGATGGTGGAGGTGTAGCGGCTCGGAAGGCGCCGCAGGCTGTCGCACTGCATTCCCGAAAGACTTTCGGTGGTGATGGCGGTCGGCCGCCATGCCTCCAGGCGATCCAGGAGCGGGGCCAGCATTTCCGGGCGAAAGGTCTTGAGGCTGCTCAGATGCGCGGTGCCGAGCACAAGTACCTCGTTCGGCTCGCCGACCGGCGGCCCCTTCAATTGGTCGGGATGAAAGGATGGCTGGTACGTCTGCGCGTGCGCTTCCGTTCGCTCGACAAAACCGAAGCTCGCCAGGACGGTGATCGCCGAGAGCAGAATAAAATGCAGTGGTCGCTTCATGCGGCCCTCCGAAGGTTTTGGCTTTGGGTCGGGATAGCAAGGCTGTATTAGCAATACAATACACATCGTCGCCCTGGGCGCCGCGGCGATTAACGATAGCGCGAAGGGGCTTGCGGAGCCGGATCGATCGTAGGTGGCATAACTCCGCTCGCTTTAAACCCGCGCCGACGACAGCTTCCGTCAAAGCCGACTTGTTCGACATCATCGACCAAACTTCTCAAGGCGCAGAGCGCTGGGTATTCTGTCCTTGCCAAAGCGAGCGAATTTCTCGAAGATTCCGGGCTCATGCGAACCGACGTCGATCATCTTCCTGCCGCGAAGCAGCGCGAGCTTGAACGCATCGTCGAAATCCTCTTCGACGAGTTCGGCCAGGCGACCGAGAATGCGACGGGACCGCGCAAGAGCGCCCGCATCCTCAAGGTGGTCCTGTTCGGCAGCCATAGTCGCGGTGACTGGGTCGATGCGCCGTTGTCGGCGAATCAGTATAAATCCGATTACGACGTCCTCGTCATCGTGAGCCAGAAGGAACTGACCGATCGCGCGGCTTATTGGGCAAAGGCGGAGGAGCGGCTGATCCGTGCCTACACGATCGAGAAGACGCTACGCACGCCGGTCAACTTCATTGTCCATTCGCTGCACGAGGTGAATGACGGACTCGCCCATGGTCGCGTCTTTTTCATGGAAGTCGCGAAGGATGGTATCGCGATTTACGATGCCGATGGACGAGAACTGGCGACACCCAAACCCAAAACGCCCGCACAGGCTCTGGAAACGGCACGGGAGTATTTTGAGGAATATTTTCCCAGCGCTGGCGAGTTTTTCGACAACTTCAAATTCAATCTGGAGAAGGCCCGGTACAACAACGCGGCCTTCCAGCTTCACCAAGCGACCGAGCGCCTATATTCAGGCGCCTTGCTCACGTTGACCTTCTACACGCCCTATAATCACAATATTGCCTTCCTGCGCTCGCTCGCCGAGGGGCTTGACCGCAGGCTGTATGGCATCTGGTCCGAAGCTACACATCGCGAACGCGCAATGTTCCAGAAATTGAAAGAAGCCTACACCAAGTCGAGATATTCAAAACATTACCGGATCAGTGAGGAAGAGCTCACCTGGCTCGGTGAGCGCGTCGCGGAATTGGGTCGGGCCGTCCATCAGGTTTGCACCGATAGGATCGCTGAACTGGAAACGGCCGCGCGCGAATAGTCCGCGCGCCGGGCAGCTTGCCCGGACTCTCCGATTCTGGCATAACCGCTGCTACGGGATGGAGTGACTGGCGGTCATCCCGAGGATCATCCTGCCAGGCATCATGCAGGTCCGGCCCTGAGGTCGGGCAGTTGCTGTAAACCGCACTAGCGGCCACAGCGAACACCGCTTGCACATCCGCGTATCAACGCGCGGGCCGCTGGTGCGCGAGCTGCAAATGCCTACCCCACAATCGAACGACGTTTACGCGCGCGAAGTCGTGATGGCGCGCGTCGGCCATCTCATCCGCCGCAAGCAGCAGGAGGTCGAACGGATCACACGCATCCTGCGCGGTTGCTTCGATCCGTCTCCGATGCAGGCACCCGAACCGGGCCGGATCAGGCGGATAATCTTGATCGGCCCCTACGCGCGGCGGTCGTGGTACGACGACAAGCGAACGATCGACTTTTCCGATTACGAGTTCTGGGTTGTCGTCAATCATCCGCTGTTCAAGGAAGATTGCTGCTGGCGGCGTTCTCGCTCCGTCATCGCCAGCGAGCTTGGCAAGTGCTGCGCGGTCGATCTCGACATCTATGCCAGGTCCGACATCCGCATCGCGAAAGCCGAGCGTGACACCTTCATCCTCGACCGGATCGAGGCCGGCATTACCCTTTATCGCGCGTCGCGCGATGCACCGCTGAATGATCGCGAACGCCAAGGCGCGCGGCTATGAACGCGCCCTGCGAACAGACCGCGACGTTCGAGACCCTCTATCGGAGCGAGTACCGGCGCTTGCTGCGCAAGTTGCGCCGACGGGTGGGTCCCGACGAGGCACCCGACTTGGTGCAGGAGGTGTTTGCGCGCTTTTTGCGCAGCGACGCGCTTGGCCGCATTGAAAATCCCGCCGCCTATCTGTCACGGATCACCCGCAATCTGCTGATCGATCGCGCGCGCCGAAAGCGGCGAGGCATGCCGATATTCTTTCCCTTCGACGACGAGCGGGGTGCATCGTCGCGCCCCGACCAGACATGGCGGATTGAAGCGGCCGATCTGTTCCGCCTGTACCGGCAAACCGTGCGCGCCATGCCGCCCAAGACCCGTCGCGTCTTCTTGATGTGCCGGGTGAAGCACATGAGCTATAAGGAGATCGCGGCGAGCCTCGATATAGGTGTTGCCACCGTCGACTATCACATGGTGCAGGCGCTCGCGCGGTGCCGCGCCGCGGTCGCCGCGCAATGGTGATGGCGACGTATGGTGGCGGCGCATCTTCCTGATGAGCCGCTTGCGGCAGCAGACCTACCGCGAAATCGCGCAGCAGTTCTGCATCACCGATAAGGCTGTCGAGCACCATATATATCGCGCCTTGGCGCGATGCCGCAAGGCGTTCGCCGCACGATACGCTTGAAACGGCGACGATATGTGCGCGCGTCGCAGGTCGCGGTGGACGAAATAGTCCGCCGATCAGACGTCCGTATTTTCCAGCCGATTAAGCGCGTCGGCGATCATCGCCGCGAGCGTTTCCTCGGCGCGGATGCGCGCAACCGCATCCTTGCTATCGAGGTCGCGCCGGATCCATTGCGGTGCGCGTTCGATCACGCGGAGAATGGTGTCTGTCAGATCCTGCGTCATGGCGCGCCTATGGCAGGCCCATCTTTTCCGAGCAAGGTGTCAGCCTCGAACGCGCGTTTACCTTTGCGTCGCCAGAGCGCGGATGCATGATCGGCATCATCGCTTTGCAGCTTGCCCGCCATCCACAGGAAGGCGCCATAGAGCATCGCGCGATCGTCGTCAGTCAGTTCGACCAGGTCCGCCTTCACGACGAGGCCGCCCAGTTCGATGAGATGCCGTGTCCGCTCGCGCCGCTTGATTTGCCATTCGCGCATGTCGGTCCGCGCTTTCTTCAACTCAAGCCGATACCGCGCCGCCGTCGTGCGGCGGAGCGCTGCTCGTGCTGCGTTCAGATCGCGGCGCAGATTTGCTTGTCGCCCGCTGAAAGAAACCCGCGCCCGCTTTGCGCCAGCCCTCCTTCGCGTTCGTGTCTTTCGTCGTCACCGCACCGAGCAAGGCAC
Source organism: Novosphingobium sp. (assembly GCA_050248535.1). Lineage (GTDB taxonomy): Bacteria > Pseudomonadota > Alphaproteobacteria > Sphingomonadales > Sphingomonadaceae > Novosphingobium. The sequence goes on along the minus strand of JBFWSE010000003.1, from coordinate 18,819 downwards.
CGGCGAGCATATCGGCATCGAGTGCATCGGCGCCCGTCGCGATGACGAGTTCACCGAGCTGGCGAACGCGGCGTTCCTTGAGGGTCTTCGCTTTCGCTTCGAGCGCCTTCAGTTCCGAATCAAAGTCCCGCAGTTTGCGCATCTGAAGTCTCCAATGAGTGACGATGCGGCTATGGTAGAAGAAGAACAGCGCCAATGCAGTAGTGTCACCGGGACGTGGTGACACCGCCTAGTCCCTGCCCGGATTTATTCGAGGGAGGGCGCGCTTATACGTCGTGCCGACGTGGCTTTTGAAGTGTAGATGGATTGCCGTCATGGCAATTTTCCACCTCTCGGTCAAAGTCATCAGCCGCGCCGCCGGGCGCAGCGCGGTCGCGGCTGCCGCCTATCGCGCGGCCGATCGGCTGCACGACGAGCGACTCGATCGCGACCATGACTTCACGAACAAGTCGGGCGTCGTGCACAGCGAAGTGATGCTGCCCGAAGGCGCGCCCGAACGCTTTGCGGATCGCGGGGCGCTGTGGAACGACGTCGAGGCATTTGAGAAGCGCAAGGACGCGCAGCTTGCTCGCGAGATCGAGTTCGCCATCCCGCGCGAGATGAACCAGGCGCAGGGCATCGAGCTTACCCGCGACTTCGTAGCTGCCGAATTTGTCGAACGCGGCATGGTCGCCGACCTCAATGTCCATTGGGATATTGGCGCGGACGGGCTGGCCAAGCCGCACGCCCATGTCATGCTCACGATGCGCGCGGTGGGCGAGGACGGGTTTGGCGCGAAGATGCGCGAATGGAACCGCACCGAGCTTGTCGAGCAATGGCGCGAACGCTGGGCCGAACATGTCAACCAGCGGCTCGCCGAACTCGACATCGATGCGCGCGTCGATCACCGCAGTTTGGACGCGCAGGGCATCGGGCTCGAACCGCAAGACAAGATCGGCCCCGCCGCGCAGCGCATGGGCGAGCGGGGGCTTGAGTCCGAGCGGATCGAGGATCACCGCGCGGTCGCGCAGCGGAACGGCGAACGTATCATCGCTGACCCTTCCGTGGCGCTCGATGCGATCACCCACCAGCGGGCGACGTTCACCCGGCGCGACATGGCGATGTTCGTGCATCGGAATACGGAAGGGAAAGAACAATATGACCGAGCGATGAGCGCCGTTCGTGCGTCGCCCGATCTCATCGAGCTTGGCAAGGACGGGCGTGGCGAAGACCGGTTCACCTCGCGCGATATGATCGAGACCGAACAGCGGTTGCAACGCGCCGCCGAGACGATGGCGGAACGCGCGCGCCATCCCGCATCGGACGCTGACCGGGAGGGCGCGCTGGCGCGCGCGGAGACAGCCGGCCTTGTGCTTTCGGGGGAGCAGCGCGCGGCGTTCGATCATGTGACGGACGAGCCGGGTTTGAGCGTCGTCGTCGGCTATGCCGGAACGGGCAAGAGCGCGATGCTTGGCGTGGCGCGGGAGGCATGGGAGCGCGCGGGCTATGAGGTGCGCGGCGCGGCGCTGTCGGGTATCGCAGCGGAGGGGTTGGAGAATGGTTCGGGCATTGCGTCACGCACCATCGCCAGCATGGAACATGGCTGGTCGCAGGGGCGCGATCTTCTGACTTCGCGCGATGTGCTCGTCATCGACGAGGCGGGCATGGTCGGCACGCGCCAGATGGAACGGGTGCTGAGCCATGCTGCCGACGCCGGCGCAAAGGTCGTGCTGGTCGGCGACCCGCAGCAGTTGCAGGCGATCGAAGCAGGTGCGGCGTTCCGGGCGATCCACGAGCGCCACGGCGGCGTCGAGATCACCGAAGTTCGCCGCCAGCACGAGGGCTGGCAGCAGGATGCGACCCGGCATCTTGCAACGGGCAGGACCGGCGAGGCCATCCATGCCTATGCGGAGCGCGGCATGGTCCACGCGGCCGAGACGCGCGAGCAGGCGCGCGGCGAGCTTGTCGAACGCTGGGACCGCGAGCGGATCGCCGCGCCGGATCAATCCCGCATCATTCTCACCCATACCAATGCCGAGGTGCGCGAACTCAACGAGGCAGCCCGCGACCGGATGCGGGACGCGGGCCGGCTTGGCGACGATGTGTTGGTGAAGGCCGAGCGCGGCAACCGCGCCTTTGCGACCGGTGACCGCATCATGTTCCTTCGCAACGAGCGCGGGCTTGAGGTCAAGAACGGCACGCTCGGCACCGTCGAGCATGCCAACCAGCAAGGCATGACCGTTCGCACCGATGACGGGCGGAGCGTCGCGTTCGACACCAAGGATTATGCCCATGTCGATCATGGCTATGCGGCCACGATCCATAAAGCGCAGGGCATGAACGTGGACCGCTCCCATATGCTCGCCACGCCGGGGATGGACCGGCACGAGACCTATGTCGGGATGACGCGCCACAAGGACGGCATGGCCCTCCACTATGGCCGCGACGATTTCAAGGATGAGTCCCGCCTTGTCCGCACCCTGTCCCGCGAGCGCACCAAGGACATGGCGAGCGACTATGCGCGCGGCGAGCCAGCCCGCGAATTTGCCGAGCGGCGCGGCATCAGCTTTGGCGAGCGTGTCATGGAGACTGTCCGCGCCGGGGCGGAGAAGGCGCGCGGGATCTTCGACGGGCTGCGCCTCACGTTGCCCGGTCAGCAGCGCGAGCTATCGGCCGCGCCCGCACCCCGGCGCGGCATCCCTTCGACTTCACTCAGGAGAGCGTTCGACAGCCTCGACCTTGGCCGCTTCGTTTCCGCGTCCACCCACGATCCTGCCCGTCAGCAGCAGCGTGAGCATGCCGCGCAGCCGCTACGGGCGAGCGGCTTGCGCGGCGCGGTCGAGCGCTACGCCAAGGCGCTGGACGCCATCCAGCAGACCCGCGCGCAGGGCATCGACGCCATGCCCCATCAGCGCGAGGCACTGGACCGCGCGCGCGATACGCTGGACGCGATCCGGCCCCAAGGCTCCACCGATTTGAACAGCGCGTTCCAGGGCGACCGGGAGTTGATCCGCGAGGCGGCCAAAGGGCGCGGCGATGAAGCCGTGCGCGCCATGCAGGCGGAAGCGGAAATCCGCATCGACCCGTTCCAGCGCGCAGACCGCTTTGTCGAAGGCTGGCAGCAGTTGCGGCAGCAGCATCAGGAATTGGTGCGCGACGGCAATTTCCGGGGCGCGAAAACCACCGCGCAGCACATGGCCGACATGGCGAAGAGCCTTGAACGCGACGCCCAGCTTGAATCCGTGCTGGGACTACGCAGCCGCGAACTTGGGCTGGAGATCGGTCACGATATGGGCCGCAACCTGTCGCGCGACCTCGCCAGTTCCATCCCCTTCGATCATGGCCGCGACATCAGCCGCGGCATGGAACGCTAGAAAGGAGGATAGATCATGGACGAACAATCCCTACCCCACGAACCGGAACCCCAGCCGCCGACCGGCACGGCGGCGGAGGCGTTCGCGCGTCTGGCGGCGCGCGTGGAGGCGATGCGGCAACGGCTTGAGGGACGCATGGCGGTGATCGCCCGCGCCCTTGAGCATATCGCCGTCGAGAAGCAGAGCATTGAGGTTCCCGACTACAACCCGACGCTTGGCAGCATCAACGGCAATCTGGCGGAGGTCGCCAAGCGCATGAAGGCGGTCGAGCAATCGGAAGCATTACGGATCACGCCGGAGCGCATGGCTGATCGGATCGCGGCTGCGGCGGAAGCGGCGCGCGAGGCCGACAGGATCGCCCTCACGGAAGCGCGGGAGCTTCACCGTCAGACCATCGCCACCATGAACAGGGCAAGCGGCACGCTCCGCGCGAAGGAGGATCAGCGGCGGCATGTGCTCTATGCCATCGGCGGCGCGATCCTCGCCATATCCCTCCTATGGCTGATCTATCCGGGATGGGCGGCGAGCATCGGCCCGCAAAGCTGGCTCTGGCCCGAACGGGTCGCGCGCCGCACGATGGACGAACCGACGCTATGGGATGCGGGCATCCGGCTCATGCGTGCCGGGAACCCGGAGGGTTGGCAGGCCATCGTTGATGCCACCGACATGCGGCAGGCGAACCGCGACACCATCGCCGCTTGCGAAAGAGTGGCGGCAAAAGCCAAGGAGCCCGTGCGGTGCACGATCAGGATAGGGCGGTCACCATTGCCCCCATGACGCCCGATCCTAGTCCGTTTGGGGGGATATCCCCTACCGTCGGCAAGCGTTTCGACCATCCACAATTCAGCACGGTTTATTTGCACCGACATCGATTGGCGTTTTTCCAGGAACCGCTCGCGGGATCATGCTATCGCCCTGACATGCCCAGAAAGCTGGCATGTCAGGACGGCGTGTTAACTCAAGCGGCTTCGAGCGCGATCGGCACGCGGCGTAGCGCCCGACGTTCCGTAGGCGGAAAATCGTTGCGCGCATGTTGCAAGTGAAGATTGTCCCAGATGATCAGATCTCCGCTCGCCCACTTATGGCTATAGTCGTCGCCGATGGTGTCGAGATATGCGAACAGATCATCCAGAAGGTTATCACTGCCCTCGCGGGAGAGCCCGATGATTTCGGTTGTGAACAGCCGGCTGATATAAAGCAGCGGCGTGCCGCTTACAGGATGGTGCCAGACCAGCGGGTAGACCGCCGTATCGACATGATCGCTCATCTTGGTCGGATCGGGGCGCTGGTCACCGCGATTGGCGTCGTAATCGTAAACGTGGCGCGCGGACAAACCTTCCACCCGCTTCTTAAGCTCTTCTGGCATGGTTTGATATGCTTTGGCGGAATTCAGGAACCGGGTTTCACCGCCAACCCGCGGCGCCTCGATTGAATAGAGCGAAATGCCCTTCAGCGGCTCTTCCAGAAACATATGGTCGGAATGATAGAACAGCTCCCCGTTCGGCACGCGCCCGTCGGCGTGAACATTCGAGATATAGGTGAACTGCCGACCGTCTTTCATGATTTCGTCGGCGGTGGAGATCGGCCCGATGGCCTTCACCAGTGCCAAATGCTGCTCCTCGGTGACGTCTGCATTGCGGAAAAGCACGAAATGATGATTGTCAAAGAGGAGCTTGATCGCGTTCTTCTCTTCTTCCGACAGATTTTGGGGATTCAATCCGAGAACCTCCACGCCCAGCGCGGCGGAAAGCGGCTTTGCATGAATGCTCGTAGCATGAGTGTGCATTGTCTATCTCCCGAAATATAAGTCAAACCTAGGTATTGCGCATCAGTGAAATGCGCAGGTCGCGCTTGAGGACTTTGCCTGATGGGCTTTTGGGCAGGCTGTCCATGAACTCGATTTGCTTGGGATGCTTGAACGGCGCAAGGTCGCAGCAAACGCGAATGATCTCTTCCTTTGTCGCCGAGGCGTCGGGCTTCAGCACGATCACGGCACAAACTTTTTCGACCCATTTGGGATCGGGCAGACCGATCACCGCCACCTCGTCCACCGCCTCATGGCGATAGATGGCCTCCTCGACCTCCCGAGATGCGACGTTCTCGCCCCCGGAATTGATCATGTCCTTCTTGCGATCGACGATCGTGATATAACCTTGCGCGTCCATGACACCCAGGTCGCCGCTGTGGAACCACCCCCCGGCAAAAGCGGCCGCGGTCTTATCCGGGTCGCGGTAATAATGCATGAGAAGCTGGGGCGAACGATGGACGATCTCGCCGATCGCGCCTGGCGGAACGTCGTGCATCTCGTCGTCGACAATTCGCGTCTCGACGAACAGCACAGGGCGTCCGGCTGAGGACGGTCGCTCTTCATGCTCCTCAGGACGCAGCGCGGTGGCGAGCGGACCAATCTCCGTCTGACCATAATAGTTCCAGAAGCGTAACCAGGGCAAAAGCTGACGCATGCGCTGGATGACCTCGGTCGGCATGATCGACGCGCCATAATAGCCCTTGCGCAGGGTCGACAGCTTGCCCGGCTCGAACGAGGCGTGGCCGATAAGGCCAATCCAAACCGTTGGCGGTGCGAAAAACGAGGTCGCGCCAGCGGACTCGATCATCGTGATGACCACGCCGAGATCGGCACGATCGAGGATGACATTTTCGCAGCCCAGGAACAGCGACGGGATCAGGAAGCAGTGCAGTTGCGCGCAATGATAGAGCGGCAGCGCGTGAACGATGACGTCGCTTTCCAGATATTCGCCCACCGCGATGCAGCTCAGGTGCTGGTAAACCAGACCTTGATCCGATAGCAAGGCACCCTTAGGGGCTGCCTCAGTCCCGCTGGTATAGGCGAGCTGCGCCGCTTGCGGCAGTTCCGCGTCCTCGCGCTCGTTCTTTGCGAAGTCGAAGGACTCTATCGACGCCGGCGCGCGGAGCGGCATGCAGTCGACATGAGAGGTGGCTTCCGCTGCGGCCGCCTGCGCAACAGCGAGGAACTCATCGTCGGAATAGAGCAGACGAGGCGCCGCGTGATTGAGGATGTAGCCAATTTCATGCTCGCGGAGCATGAAATTGATCGGAACGTGGATCGCGCCGAGATACTGCGTCGCGAGAAAGCCGATTACATAAGCGTCGCTGTTGCGGCCGAGGAAGGCAACACGATCGCCCGGATGAACGCCTCTAATGGCCAATTCATCCGCAAAGGAGACCGCAGCACCAATCAACTCCGCATATGTCCAGCACCGATCACCAAACCGAATGGCCGTGGTGCCGGGGGTGCGCCGAGCCGTGCGCACGACGCCCCTGAAAATAGCGTTAGGCTCCCCGACCATTATCCACTCCTATCGTGATCGTCTCAATCGACTTTCATTATGCGTAGGTTGGCTGATGTGCCTCAAGGTACCGGCAGGCCGTTCTTTTTGCGCACGGCCATGATGCGCTCATATTCTTCCATATAACCAGGCCGCGCTTCGGAGCATTCCATCTGGTAGGTATCGACCCGCAGCGGGTGGCCGCCGCGCGACGATAGCGTGGCATACCAGAGGGGTTCGTCGGAATTGTTCCGCATCTGATGCGAAGCATGCGGCGGCATGAAGGCGGCATCGAACTTCTCGACATTATAGTCCGCAAATTCGGTCCGAATCTGGCCAATGCCCTGGTAGACGAGATACCAGCACTCATAGGGCCCTTCGTTTTCCGACAAGTGGCTGTGAAAGCCTTCCGACTGGCCGGGCTGAAGACAGGAGATGCAAAAGGCGTTGAACCAGTCCGAGACGTCACGGACGTCATAGAACCACCAGGGACGATGCGTCGCACCGATCTTGTTCTCGTGCCATTGCACCGGGAAGGTTTCACTGAAACGGAACAGCTTGATCTTCGGGCGTTCGCCATCCGGGGCTTGTGCAGGGTATTTCGGGGTTACGAGTTCAGGCACATTTGATCTCCTTAAATAGTCGCGCCAAGATTGCATGTAATATGTAATATGTCAATGATTCGCTTGAACCTGTGTGCCCTCGAAACGCGGGTAGCGACCAAGGAAGAGGATGCTGATCCCCCCGAGCGCGAAGAGCGCAAGAGCGGCCTGGAAGCTTGCGGCATAAGATCCCGTTAGATCGGAAAGGTAGGCGAAGGACACAGGCCCCAGCCCAGCGCCGAAAGCGACGCCGGTATAGAGAAAGCCGTAAATTCGGCCGTAGTTTCGAATGCCGAAATAGCGCGCGGTAAAGAAGGCGAGCAAATCAAGCTCTGCGCCAGCCGCCGCACCGATCAGCGCCGAAGCGATGATCGCAGCGGTATAGGTCGGTTCGCCCATCAGGATGAGGCAGGCCACGACCGGCGAGGTGAGAACGAGTGCCGCAACCCCCGGCCCCCAGAAGCGGTCGAGCAGCCAACCAATCCCGAGGCGCGCGACGATCAGGGATATGCCGTAAACGCTCTGAACCGCCGCCGCCGCTGATGGCGTAAATCCCTTATCCGTCAACGCCGGGATGAGGTTTGGCACAATCCCGGTAATCCCAAGATACATAGCTAGGATCGAGAGCAGGAGTAGCCAGAAACGGTAGGAAGCGACAGCTTCCCTCAGTGTCAGGCCGGTCGCCGCTTCTTGAGCGACAACCGTAGGCATCGAAGCCTCCGTGTGTTCGGCAGATTGCGGCTTGGTGGGGAAAAAATAGAGCAGCACGAAGGGAAGCGCGACGAGCGGCAGGCAAGCCAATCCGACATAGCCCACGCGCCATCCGTAATTCTCAACCAGGAAAACAGCATAGGGTGGGACGACAATGGCCGCCATACCGGTACCCGAAAGCGCGAGTGCGAGGGCAATCCCACGCCGCTGGTCAAATTGGGCCGCGATGGCACGCGTCCAACTGACCGGCCCGCTTCCGGCTCCCAGCACCGCAACGGCAGCATAAGCCAGATAGAAGAACCACAAATCGCCGCCGGCTACCGATGCCATCAAATAGCCGACGACAACGCCTAGGAGGCCCCAGATGGCGATCGAACGCCCTCCGTAGCGATCAATCAGAATCCCGATGATCGGCGCTGCGAAGCCGCCAAGTCCAACGCCGAATGCAATCGCTCCTTGCACTTCGGCCCGAGTCCAACCGAATTCTTCGCCGAGCGGGTCGATGAAGGCTCCGATTGCATATGTTGCAAAACCGATCGATCCAAAGCCGACACCGAGCGCGCTCGCCAGAATGAGCCGCCATCCAACCGCCATTTCGCGATCTTTCGGTTTGGCGCCCGAGCCGGGCGTCACCTTGCCGCTGTTCAATTCCACACTGATTCTCCCATCCGGGATCGCAAGGTGTCAGAAATTGAACTGAGCTTGTAGTGTGACCTCGCGGCCTCGCGACACGACGCCGCGTTGCTCGCCGATCGCGCCTGGAACGCCTACGCCGCCCGTGCGATCGACGGCATAGATCACATAATATTTGTTGGCGAGATTGCGGCCGAGCAAAGACAGCTTCCAGCGGTCGTCCGCGCTCGCGACGCTCAAGCTGGCATTGAACGTCCAGAAATCCGGTTGGTAGGTCGGCGGAGCCAGTGTGTCGGCGGCGTAATAGCCGCCGGTGTAGTATGCATCCGCAGTCGCACCGAATACGAGATTGCCGGTCGGCACGCGCAGGTCGATTCCCGCATTGCCAGTCCATTTGGGCGATCGAGCCGGTGTGCGACCGTCATAATCCTGCTGAAGCGTCAACGAGGTGGTGTTGACGAAGCTGCAGTTCGGCGGCGGCGTTGCCGTGGCCCGTGTCGCGCCCGTCGGGAACGTATAGGCATAACACTGACCGATGAAATTCTCGAACTTGTTGTCGATATAGGCCAGCGCTCCATGGAGCGTCAGATTGTGGTTAGGCCTGTAACTTGCCTCAATGTCGAAGCCCCGCTGCTTCAGGCTGCCCGCATTGTTGATCGTATAGGCGATCAGCGCCGGATCATACGTGTTGACCTGAAGATTGTTAAACTCATAAGCGAAGAGGTTAGTGGTCAAGCTGAGCTTATTGTCGAAAAAGCGCCCCTTTGCGCCGAGTTCGAAGCCTTCTGCCGTCTCGGAGTCGAAATCGACGGCACCGATCGTGGTCGATCGCTGGAGCGGATTGGTCATACCAAAGCCGCCTGACTTGAAGCCGGTGCGATACGCGAGGAAGATCGTATGGTCGTTATCGGGGCGCCATGTCAGCGTCACCTCAGGCGACAGATTCTCGTCCTTGAACCGGCCCTGCAAGACTCCAGCTTCATTCGAACCCGGAAAATTGGTTGTGGTGACGTCGAAGCTACCGAAGCCGTAGAGACCGATCTTCCGGAAGCGCTTCTTTTCCTGCGTCCAGCGCAGACCGCCGGCAAGCTCTAGAGTCGGGACAAATTCCCAGATGAGCTGACCGAATGCGGAGAGCGTGTCTCCAGGCTGCGTCGCATAGTTGTGGAATCCCGTGTATCGGTTCTCCGCGAGATTATAGTGCCCGTCGTTCAGTTTGTTGTCATTTACCACGCTACGAAAACTGTGCTGGTAGAAGCCGCCGAGGAGGAAATTGAAATTGCCCTCAAAGTCGCTGCTGAGCCGGATTTCCTGACTGAAATCGCGTTGCACCTGATCCTCATAGACCGTGAGCTGCGAGTATGTCGTCTGGTCGGCACCCGAGAAATAGCGATAGCGCATGCTGCTGAGACCGGTCAGTGACGAAATCGTCAGCGGGCCGGTGTGATAGCGCATGTCGAGCGAGCCCAGCCAAAGCTTCATCCTGCCACTCGGTGAACCGTCGGCATTAACCCCGCGCCCGCGGATCGTGCTCGCGATATGTGCGGGCACGTCGCCCGAAGTCACGCGATTGTCGGGAACGCATTCACCGAACGGATCGGCGACCCCATTCACTCGCGGATTGGGTCCAGAGCACGGGCCGATATTCTGCGTTGCGATGCCGGCCCCGCTGTCGTCCGAATAGTTGGCGGCGACCTTAAGCGTCGCGGTGAAGTCCGATGACGGTTCGAACTTCAGAGTCAGGCGACCCAAAAACTCGGATTCGCCGGGGCGGGTATCGGATGCACCTGGCAAGGTGGCGACAGATGCGGGCGCCCCGGTCGCGGGATTATAGAAAGGATTGGCAATCGGACGCGCGAGGTTGCGCAGATAACCTTCCATATTCCGGTAACGAACCGCGAGGCGCGCGCCGAGCGTGTCGGTAATCGGCCCGGATACCGCCGCTTCGGTGATCAACTCGTCCGCACGGAATTCATAACCGGCACGAAGCCTCACCTGGAAATCGGGCGTCGGTCCGGCCGTCGCAATCGAGATGACGCCGGCTGTATTATTTTTTCCGAAGAAAAGTGCCTGCGGCCCCTTGAGGACCTCGACCTGCTGAAGGTCGAAGAAGCCAAGCTGCGTCATCTGACCATTGCTGCTCTGGATGCCGTCGACGGCGACCGAAACGGCTTGTTCGAACCCAACCTGTGTCGCAGGCGTGCTAATGCCGCGGATTGCGATCGAACCGCCGCCATTGAGCTTGTAATCGGCCACAATAACGCTCGGCGTCAATTCCCCGATCGCACCGAGGTCAGTAGCATTGTAGCGCTCGAGAGTCTCCGATGAGAGAGCGCTCACTGCCACGGGGACTGACATCAGGCTCTCGTCACGACGACGCGCGGTTACGACAATATCACCCTCGCTGGCCGCACTGCGGGACATCTCCTGAGCCTGCGGCGCAACAACACCGCCTGTCCCTTCCTGCGCCGCTACGCCAGTTGAGCAAAAAACTGCCGTTGTCCCCAAAAGCAAGGCTCGCACGCCAATTACACGCATCCCATCTCTCCCAGTCAGGTTTATATATTACATGCAATATGTAATTTGATGAGATGCTTGTCAACACGCTTTACAAGTGCCGCACCCATCCGATCGGAAGGCGCAACCAGCCCCTCCGGAAATCGCACAAGCGACTGGAAATAAAAGAGAACGAGGCGAACCTAGTTGTGGATCAACAGCAAATGGGAGCCCGCGCACGTTCATCATCGGCATGCGCGGCCGAGGCAATCATATCGGCTGATGCAAGCATATGGCACTCCATCAAGTTCCGTGCTTTCGTCGAATCACCTGCCGCGAAAGCCGCTGCGATTTCCTCGTGATGGCGGCAAACCAGTTCGCGATAATCGTCTTTGGTCCAGAACGAATCGCTAAATGATCTTGGCAGTTCGAGCGAATCGAGGAACCGGATCAACGTCAGACTTCCTGACGCCAGCCATATCGTTCGGTGAAAATCATTGTTGAGTTCAGCGATGACGCGAAGCTTCTTTGGGCTCATCTTGCCTGGCGATTCAATCTCCTCAATCTCCCGCCGCACGCGGCTGCAATTCTTCTCAAGAACCGAAGCGAGCTTTTCATCACCGTTCAGACAGGACTGTTCGGCAGCGTAGCCTTCGAGCATGCTGCGGATCGCATATCGATGATCGATTTCACGCCAGGCAAGTGGCTCGACGATCGCACCTCGATGCGCCTCGATACGAACCATGCCATCCATCTCGAGTGCCTTAAGTGCTTCCCGAACCGGAGTCCGGCTGATGCCAAACATTTCCGAAACGCGCTCGATATTGATCTTCTCGCCCGGTCGCAGCTTGCCCTCGATGATCGCGGCGCGCAGGCGATCGCGCGCTAGATCCGAGAGGGAAGCATTCTTAAGACGACCTTCCCCTGTATCAACCATCATATTTTCCCATGCTCCGGTCAGGCTCACTATCTTTATCCATAATTGTCAGTTTCTCAATAATCTACATTTTACGTGTAAAATATCTCCCCTTCTCGCTGGAAGCCTCGCCGCGCTGCAAGCATGTAAGGCAACTCGAAGGACCCGAGACCCTGATATTCCCAATTTGCCGGTTGTCAGAAGAGGTTGGCCATAGGTTACGCAATGTCATTTCGACCCATATGAACCCAGTGGACGAATGGCATTTGTGATGGTATAGCAGCCTCACTTAATAAAAATCCGAAAATAAATTCAATACCTTGCCATGCCAGCCGGGTGCCCGTAGGGGTCACCATCACCGGCGGCTGGGAGACTTTCCGCACCGTGCGAATCGACAAGCTGGCAGTCTGGATCAACACCATCGGCTACCGTTCGCAGGAGCTGGTGGATTTCGCCCGCCGGCTCGAAGCCTGGGGATACGGCACTCTGTGGATCAACGACGGCATGGGCAGCGATCCCATGGTGCTTGCCGCCAGGATCCTCGCGGGCACCGGGCGGCTCCAGGTCGCGCTTGGCGTCGCCAATATATATTCGCGCGATCCCACCATGATGCTGGGCGCGCAGTACGGTCTCAATGAGCAATGGGGCGGCAGGTTCCTGCTCGGCATGGGCGTTTCGCACCCCTTCATTGTCGAAGGCATGCGCGGCCACCAATACGCCAGGCCTCTCGGCGCGATGCGCGCCTATCTCGAAGCGATGCAGGCTATCGACTATCCAGGGCCAAGGCCGGCCGAAAAGCCGTTGACCGTGATCGCCGCTCTGGGGCCGAAAATGCTGGGCCTTGCCAGAGACCTGGCGGATGGGGCTCATCCCTTTTCGACGACGCCTGAGCACACCGCCATGGCGCGCGAAGTGCTGGGGCCGGGCAAACTGCTGCTGGTTGAACAGAAAGTCATGCTCGAAAACAACCCCGAGGCCGCGCGCGCGGTGGGACGCGGGCTGGTTTCGGGCCTAGCTGGCATTCCCAACTATCGCCGCAATTTCCTGCGCATGGGCTTCACCGAAGCGGAGATCGACAACGGCGGATCCGATCGCGCCGCCGACGCCATGCTCGCCTGGGGCGGCCCGGAGGCGATTCGCGCTCGGCTGCAGGCGCACTGGGACGCAGGCGCCGATCAGGTGGCCATGCAAGTCATGCCCAAAGCAGGCGGTCTGCTGACGCCGGAAGACGAAAAATTGCTCGAACTTCTCGCGCCCGGCCCGACCAGCGGCTAGGGTGCCTCTCGCGATGACTTCGGAACGCGCGATACCCTGGCCGGGAATGGCCCTTGCAGCGGCAACCGCCGGTGGAGCGGTATTGGCGGGCGCCTCGCCCTGGCTGGCCTTCGGCATCTGGCTGCTCTGGACCGGATCGCTGTGGCTGACCCGCCCCGAACCTCAGCCCGCGGGACTCAAGGCCGATGCCGCCTCGCTTTCGCGCGATATCATGCGCGAAGTAATCGAGCCGCTGGGCATCGCCCTGCTGCTGTTTGACCGCGACCGGGTCTTTGCCGCCAACAAGTCCGCAAGAGCGGCGCTGGGCGCGCATGTCGTCGGGCAGGATGGACGGGTCGCCCTGCGCCATCCCGAGGCCGTCCGCCTGCTTGAACTGCCCGATGGCGCAAGCGTAGCTGTCCGTGGTCTCACCGGCGCGCGCAGTCTGTGGCTGCTTACCCGCCGTCAGGTCGACGCGCGCTACTGGTTTGTCGAATTGCTCGATCGGACGGCCGAGGCGGACATTTCGCGCGCGCATACCGATTTCGTCGCCAATGCCAGCCACGAGTTGCGCACGCCCTTGTCGGCGATCATCGGTTATGTCGAAACGCTGGCGGAAAGCCCGGAAAAGGTCGATGCCGAGACGGCCGCAAAATTCCACGCGACAGTGCTGCGCGAAGCCCAGCGCATGCAAAGCCTGGTGGCCGACCTGATGTCGCTGTCGCAGCTCGAGGCGGAAAAGCACGATCCGCCCACCGAAAGAGTCGATCTCGCCAGACTGGCCTCGCGCATCGTTTCGGAAGTCGCCTCGATCAACGGCAAGGACCGGATCGAACAGCAAGGCGAAACCAAAGGTATCGAGGTGATCGCCGATTCGGCGCAGATCGAACAGCTGCTGCGCAACCTTGTCGACAACGCGCTCAAGTACGGCGCGGCAGACCGGCCGGTGACTGTCTCGGTTACGCAGGATGGAGCCGGGCGCGTTGAGCTGAACGTACGCGATCGCGGCCCGGGAATTGCACCCGAGCACCTGCCGCACCTTACCCGCCGGTTCTACCGCACCGATCCGGGCCGCAGCCGCGCTTCCGGGGGCACCGGGCTGGGGCTGGCCATCGTCAAACACATCGTGGAACGCCACCACGGCGAGCTGGATATTGCCAGCACGCTGGGCGAAGGAACCACGGTATCGGTCAGCCTTTCGCCGGCTCCATCAGAATGAACCCGTCGGTCCCGGGGTGAAGACGTGGTGGCCGGAATCCGGCCTATCGCGTACAAAGCCGTACTGATCGAGATAGGCGAAATCGAATTTTAACAGCGGCGACAGGGGAGACTTCGTCGCGCCACTCTGCAAATTATGTGACAGATATATGACATATTGAGTCTCTATGAGTGCCTTTTTTCTTGCAGTGGTTAGACACTGGGGGCGGATGTGCGTTTTGTCATGGAACTGTCACACAAGCAGCCCAGAGGCACCTGAGACCCAAGCGAACGGAGCGATTCGCCATGACCAAGAAAAGACTGCTTTCCCTCACATCGGTGGCAATAACCGCTGCCCTCCTGGCCGGTTGCGGCGGCGGACAGAGCGGCTCGCGCGAACAGATCCGCGCAGTCGGTTCCTCGACCGTCTATCCCTTCGCCAAGGTAGTGGCGGTCAATTTCGCCAAGGCCAATGCCGGCATGCAATCGCCGATCATCGAATCGACCGGCACGGGCGCGGGCTTTAAACTCTTCTGTGGTGGAATTGGCGCCGAATTTCCGGATATTGCGAATGCCTCGCGTCGAATGAAGCGCTCCGAATACGACGAGTGCGCACGTGCCAAAAATCCGGTAGACAAAATTATTGAAATCCAGGTCGGCCTGGACGGTGTCGCCTTTGCCGAAGCCAATGATGGCCCCGGCATCGCGCTGACCCCGGTCGATGTCTACAAGGCGCTGGCCGCCAACCCTTTCGGCAAGCCCAATACCGCCAAGAACTGGAGCGACGTCAACCCGGCCCTGCCGGCGATCCCGATCCTGGTCTACGGCCCGCCCTCGACCTCCGGCACTCGCGATGCGCTGAAGGAACTTATCCTGACGAAGGGCTGCGACAGCGACCCCGCGATGAAGGCGCTGAAAGACAGCGACAAGGAGAAGCACGAGAAGATCTGCAGCGAAGTGCGCAACGACGGCGCCTATGTCGATGCTGGCGAGAACGACAATCTGATCGTTCAGAAGATCGAAGCCAATCCCAAAGCCATCGGCATTTTCGGCTATTCCTATCTTGAAGAGAATTCCAACAAGATCAAGGGCCTGACCATGAGCGGCGTCACGCCGACCTATGAATCGATCACCGATTTCAGCTATCCGGGCGCCCGGCCGCTCTACATCTACGTCAAGTCCGCTCACCTGGGCTCGATCAAGGGCCTGAAGGAATTCGTCGCCGAATGGGCGAAGAGCTGGGGCCGCGATGGACCGCTTGCCAAGAGCGGCATGGTCGTCGCCTCGGACGAGGTTCAGGCCAAGAATGCACAGATAGTTGCGAATATGACGGCACTAGACCCTAGCGAACTCAAGTAGCGACATTTAGACAGCGAGCGATGCCGCCAGCCATTCCCATCATCCTTGCCTTCGGGCTCGGCCTGATCGGCTGGCTGGCGGCACGATCGCGGGCCTGGACCTTTCGCCGCGGGCGGGCCGGGCGTCTGCATTCATTGCCGGGCTATCACGGCTGGTTCGTGGCCATCTGCACGGTCGTTCCGGCACTGCTTTTTGCTGCGATCTGGAGCAACCTTGCGCCGTCTCTCGCCATAGCCGAAGCGCTCCAGGCGCCAGAAGCGGCTCAGCTTCCGGCCTTCGGATTCGAGCGCGATTCTATCATTGCGGAAGCAAGCTCGATCGCAGCGGGGTCAAGCACGTCCGCTTTCAATCCCCTGGCGCAGAAATTCGCGGAGCCGCTGCGCGCGGCGCGCAATTATTTCGATCTGATCGGTCTCGTCGTCACGCTGCTGATCGGTTTTGCCGGAGGTGCCTTGGCCTTTTTGCGCCTGCGCCCGGACTTTACCGCAAGAACCCAGGTCGAACGCCTGGTGCTGGCAGGACTGGTCATGGCATCGCTGGTCGCGATTCTCACGACTTTCGGCATTGTCGCTTCGCTGGTTTTCGAGACTGTGCGATTCTTCAACATCGTCAGCCCGGTCGATTTCCTGTTCGGCACACATTGGGGGCCTGACCCCATGGCAACGCCAGGACTGCAAGCAGGCGAGAATTACGGCGCGGTTCCGCTATTCTGGGGCACGATCTATATAGGCGCGGTGATTGCCATGATTGTGGCCATTCCGCTGGGCCTGATGAGCGCGATTTACCTCACCCAATACGCCACGCCTCGCCTGCGCCAGTGGATGAAACCGACGCTCGAAGTGCTCGCAGGCGTACCCACCGTGGTATATGGCTATTTCGCCGCGTTGACTGTCGCTCCGGCAATCCGCGACGCGGCGCATGCCGTCGGCATCGCCAGCGCATCCAGCGAGAGTGCGCTGGCCGCCGGGCTGGTCATGGGCATCATGATCATTCCCTTCGTCTCCTCGATGGCCGACGATTCGATTGCGGCCGTTCCGCAAGCCATGCGCGACGGCAGCCTGGCAATGGGTGCAACCACGTCGGAGACCATTCGCCGGGTGCTGATCCCGGCGGCGCTGCCCGGCATTGTCGCGGGGGTGATGCTGGCCGTAAGCCGGGCGATCGGCGAGACCATGATTGTCGTCATGGCCGCGGGCGCGACCGCGCGGCTGACCGCCAATCCCTTTGAATCCATGACAACTGTCACGTTCCAGATCGTCGCCATGTTGACGGGAGAGGGCAGCTTCGACCATCCGGCGACCCTGTCGGCCTTCGCACTTGGTTTCGTGCTGTTTCTGGTCACTCTGGCGCTCAATTTCATCGCCTTGCGCGTCGTCAAGAGGTTCCGCGAAGCTTATGAGTGAGCCGAAGCCCTTTGCCTCCGATCCGCGCTTCGCGGCGCGGCTCAAGCGCCGCTATGCGGCCGAGCGCCGGTTCAAGGCCTTTGGTCTGGCGGCGATTATCTTTTCGGTACTGGTGCTGGCTTTCCTGCTGTGGACCATGACCGCCAATGCGCTCGGTGGCTTCCAGCGCGCGGAAATGCGCGTTCCGGTGGACTTTTCAAAGGGCGATCTGATTGTCGATGCAGGCGCACTTGACGGTGCGGATGCCGCACAAATGCTCGAACGCGCCGGCCTTCCCGATCTCGTCCATCGCTCTGCGAGCGACGCGGCGGGCGAGCAGGCCGCCGGCATGCTCGGCAGCAACGCCTGGCGCGATGTGGCGGCAAGGCTCATCGACGATCCGGGGTTGCTGCAAGGAAAGACCGAGTTTTCCCTGCCCGTTTCCGACGATCTGGCCGGCGCGCTGCGCGGCGATTCAACGCCCGAATTGCGCGCACTGGCCGGCAAGTTGTCGAGCGAAGGCAAGATCTACCGCGCTTTCGATACTGGTTTCTTCACCCGGTCCGACGCAACGGGACCGCAGGCCGTGGGCATCTGGGGCGCGCTGAAGGGTTCGATGCTGACCATGCTGGTGACGCTGGTGCTCGCCTTCCCCATCGGCGTGCTCGCAGCGCTCTACCTGGAGGAATATGCTCCCCGCAACCGCTGGACCGACGTGATCGAGGTTTCGATCAACAACCTTGCAGCCGTGCCTTCGATCATATTCGGACTTCTGGGCCTGGCGGTGTTCCTCACCATCTTTCCCAATTACCGCAGCGCACCGTTGATCGGCGGCATGACGCTGGCCCTGATGACCATGCCCGTCATCGTCATCTCCGGGCGCAATGCCATCAAGGCCGTACCACCATCGATCCGCGACGGGGCTCTGGCTATCGGCGCGAGCAAGATGCAGACAATCTTCCACCATGTGCTGCCGCTGGCCTTGCCCGGCATCCTGACCGGCACGATCATCGGCATGGCCCGTGCGCTTGGCGAAACCGCGCCGCTGCTGATGATCGGCATGCGTGCATTCGTCGCCACTGCACCTGAAGGCTTCACTTCACCTTCCTCAGTTCTGCCGGTACAGATATTTCTGTGGTCCGATGAGATCGACCGCGGCTTCGTTGAGCGCACGTCTGCGGCGATCATCGTGCTCTTGCTGTTCCTGCTGGTCATGAACGGCCTTGCCATCTATTTACGCAACCGCTTCGAGAAACGCTGGTGAAAGCCGATACAACCCTCCCCATCGCCAAATTGCAGGCGAGCAACGTCTCGGTCTTCTATGGCGAGAAGTGTGCGATCGACGACGTTTCGATCACCATCGGCAATCGGCTGGTGACGGCTTTCATTGGCCCTTCGGGCTGTGGCAAATCGACTTTGCTGCGCGCCTTCAACCGCATGAACGATACAATCGTCGGCGCCCGGGTCGAGGGCGAAATCCTACTGGACGGCGAAGATATCTATCGTTCGGGCATGGACGTCGTCCAGTTGCGCGCGCGCGTTGGTATGGTGTTCCAGAAACCCAACCCCTTCCCCAAGTCGATTTTCGAGAACATCGCCTATGGCCCC
>JBFWSE010000002.1:0-68255 GCA_050248535.1 Novosphingobium sp. | reverse complement strand
GAGGGGGAGCGGGCTGGTGCCGAATAACGCATAAAAATTCTAACCCACGGGTTCGGGGTGGGCAGGGCCCACCCCTCCTCTCAAGTCTTACAGCCCATCGACTGCCTTGCTGACCAGAACGTTGACCGCAACGCGGCGGTTCTGCGCCTTGCCTTCATAGGTTTCGTTGCTGGCGACCGGGTCGGATTCCGACATGCCGGTGGGCGTCAGCATGCGATAGGGCTTCCAGCGGCAGGCCTGCTGGAGATAGTTCATCACGCTCGCCGCCCGCCTCTCGCTGAGCATCTGGTTGTATTCCTGGCTGCCGGTGGAATCGGTGTAGCCGACTACCAGCATCAGGGCATTGTCCATGCTCTCGGCCTGGCTGGCCGTGGCGCAGAGTTCGGCCTTGGCCTGATCGGACAGCGTCCATCTGCCGGTGTCGAAGTTCACGTTCATCGTGGCCTTGATATTGTAATTGTCGATGTCGCCCATGCGCCCGCGCAGCGCCGCGGTTGCCGCGGTCTGCTCGGCGAAGCCCTGTGCGGTGCCGTTGCGGATCATCGATGCGGTCTTGAAGTCGCCATTGCGGAACTTGACCTGGCTGGCGAGCAGCACACTGCCCGCCTGCATGGTCTTGACGGTCACCGGCAGGCCATTGAGCAGCGCCGCCGCGCCCAGATTGTTGCGGCCCCCGCCAAACAGCCCGCCGCCGGAGCGGACCTGCGTGGTCTCGTTGATGAAAATCACCGTGCTGGCGCCCTCGGCCGTCGTCACCTGCATCCGGTCGCCATGGCGCGCGGTGATGGTGCCCTTGATCTCGGGCCCTGGCGTCATGGCACTGGTATCGGGCAGCACTTCGCCGGTGACGACGATATTGGGATCGCTATTGCCCTGCGGCTGCGCGGCGAGGCTTGCCGGCAGGGGCGCCGCAAGCAGGCCGACGATAGCGAGAAAAGCTGAATTCGGGGGAACGACGCGCATATCATGCTCCTTTGGTCGGGCCCCCGAGGCTTCTTGCCTGCTGCCACAAACCTTGCTGCCAGATGAACGGACTGGGCCTCAAGCCGGCTTGTGGGGGTGTTGCGAGAGGAGGCTGCGGCGAATGGAATTGGGGCGGCTACAGAGGTGCGAGAGGCAGCCATGGCGAAGCCTGCCAGTCGATGGTGGGGCTGGAGGATGCCATTTGCCAAGCTGGATGCGGCCCGCTTTGAGCCCCAGAACGTGTCATACCGGACTGTCGGGATCCGATAAAAAGACTGCCGTTTCGAATGCGATCGTCTCAGCTCAGAATCAGGGGCAATCGATCTAGCCGTCGCACGGCGAGACTGGGAACCCATTGCGGGCGGCTTGCTGCATCCAGCGTGAACTCGCGGGTGCCAGCCAGCAGCGTTTCAAGGACGACCCGGGCTTCCAACCGCGCGAGTGTGTTGCCAAGGCAAACATGAATGCCGCTGCCGAAACCTACGTGCTTTCGCGGCCGGTCGAGATCGATCTGGTTGGGGTGTTCGAACGCCGCGGGGTCCCGGTTTGCGGAACCCCACATCATCAGCAGGGTTGCCCCCTCGGGGATGTGCATGCCGCACAATTCGGTATCGCGGGCGACCAGTCGCATGTGGTGACGAAATGGCGACTGCAAGCGAAGCGATTCCTCGATGAACCTGGGGATCAGGTTGGGCTGCGCCCGCAACCGGGCCTGCAGGGCCGGGTCCTCTGCGAGCAGCAGGACTGAGTTTCCGATCAGGCTGGATGTGGACTCCCCGCCAGCGGCGAAGAGCGTCAGCAACACCGCCATGGCAAATGGAACATCTACCTCGCCGGCGTTCATCGCCGCAGCGAGCAAGCCTAGAATACCTTCTCCCGGCGCGGCCATGGCTGCCTGTAGTTGTTCGAAGACCCAGAGATAGGTGTTGTCGGTGAACGACACCCGCCGTTCCAGCTCCTCGCGCGAAATTGCGCTGGCCAGCATGTCCGTCTGGACGATGGCAGTCTGGAACAGGGCTTCGGTATTGCGTTCGCTAAAGGCGATCATGTCGATGATAACCTCGATCGGGATCATGTTGCCCACTGCCGACATGAACTCGATGCGGTCGTCCTTGCGGCCATCGGCAAGCCGCGTCTGCGTCATCGTCCGCAGCCGCTCTTCCAGTGCGGCTATACGGTGCGGGCTGAACTCGGGGCTGATGATTTTCTTATGTGCCGCATGTTGCGGCGGGTCGGCGGTCGCGAGCACATTTGACCCCTCGACACCGGCCATGCGGTGCAGCAAGCGCCCTGGCAGGCCACGCTCGTCGCGGTAGAGAAAGTAGCGCAGGTTGGACGAGAAGTCCTCGGTCCTCCGGCATGCCTCGGTGACGGCGGCATAGGAATTGGCCGTGAACACATCGCTATCGCCAACCTGCCAGACCGGAGCCTCGGCGATGAGCCGGTCATAGAAAGCCGACGGGTCGACCAGAACCTGGTCATGGAGCAGCGCCGTGCCCGGTATCGTTGTCGCCTGGCCCATAGGACATCCTCGCATTCCACGACGGATATTGCACCATCAATCTCCGGGACCAGAAATCCAGACAGCAGCCAGTCTGAAAACCACCCCGAATGCGTCAATTGGCGGCCTTGAAAAATATCTGGAAACGGACGTCGACGACCCCCCGGTCCCTTGACGAACAGGCCAAAGTCACCCCGCAAAACCGCTCACTTGATCTGCCGCACCTCGTCACCGAACACTTCGTAGATGTTCGCCTGGATCGTGCTGAGATCGAGCGATTCCGACAGGAACATGTTGCCGCCGCCCGCGCTGCCGGTCAGCGCCTGGAACGGCTCTGACCAGTGGTCCGCCTCGATGTCGTAGAGCGCGCAATAGGGATGGGCGCTGCCGTCGCCGGCCAGGTCGTGCGACAGTTTGTAGCGCTGCGCCGCGACGAAGCCGGGCGTCTCGCAGACTTCGCGCAAGTGCTGGTTCTGGTACCAGTCGTTGTATTCTTCCTCGCGGCCTTCGACGGGCTTGGAGAAGACGATGAACTTGTACTTCCTGCTCATGGCATGGCTCTCCCGAGAGGCTGTGCTCAGCCCGGATTGCACAGCGCCCGCTTGTTGACCAGCGGGCGGATATAGGAGGCATCGCTTTTGTCGCGCGCGGGCATGCCGTTGAGCTCGATGCCGGGGATTTCGCCCAGCGGGCTGGCCGCCGCCGGCACCACGCTGGTCCATTCGACGTAATTGTTGCGCATCGTCATGCCCCAGACGCCGTCGCGCCGCGCGAAGCGATCGACATAACGCCCGCCCGCCAGCACGTTGTTGCCGTCCGGCAGGCAGCCGACGAAGAAATAATAGGTCTCGGCATGGGCATCGTCGCCGTCGAGATCGCAAGTCATCTGGTGCAGCTTGTGGAACGTGGCGGTATACATTTCCGCCTGGAATTTCGCCGCCCAGTCATAGAGATCGGCCGGCTTGCCGACGAAGGGCCCGGCCGTGACCACCGAATCGGCATGGAAGCCGCTGACGAACAGTTCCTTGTCGGCGCGGTCGGTTCCCCGGCTCATCCGCACCAGGCATTCCCAGATGTCCTGCTTGTCGAGCAGTGCATCGAGTTTCGCTTCCCTGTCCAAAATCCTCGCCATGTTCACGCCTTTCCCTTCACTTCGCCGCGCGCCATCTGGAACGAATAGCCGATGTGGCCCAGATGCCCATGCAGCCCGAAATCGAGCGCGTCCGCCTTGTCGTGGATCGGCCCCATCAGGTCGCCGACTTCGCGCATGGTCCATTCAGGGCGGTAGACGCCGACGGTCTCGGCGATGTAGCAGCGCGCGATGCGCCCGGCGATGGCGCCGAACATTTCGCCGGTCACATCGCATTGCTCGTGGCACAGCCAGCCGACCAGCGGCGAGACCAGTTCGGGGTCCATCGCCGGATACTGCGAGATGTCGAGCCCTTCGGCCATGCGGGTGACGGCGCTGGGGACCAGCAGGTTCGATTTGACGTTGTTGTTCTCGCCCTCGAGCGCGGCAATGTTGTTGAGCCCGATCATGCCCGACTTGGACACGCCATAGTTCACGCAATTGTTGTTGCCATAGATGCCGCCGATCGAACTGGTCAGGACGATGCGGCCATAGTTTTGCGCCATCATCAGCGGAAAGGCGGTGCGCACCACATGGAAGGCGCCCATCAGGTGGACGTCGACTACCGACTTGAAGTCCTCGTAGCTGATCTCGGAGAGCGAACCGTAGCGCACGTTGCCGGCGTTATGGATCAGCACATCGATGCGCCCGAACGTGTCGAGCGCGGCCTGAATGATCGCCTGCCCGCCCTCGAGCGTGGCGACGCTGTCGGTATTGGCCACGGCTTCGCCGCCCATGGCCCTGATCTCGTCGACCACCTGCTGCGCCGGGCCGGCATCGAGCCCATCGCCCTTGATCGCCGCGCCCACATCGTTGACCACGACCTTGCAGCCCTGCCGGCCGAGCAGCAGCGCATGGGCGCGCCCCAATCCACGCGCGCCGCCGGTGATGACCGCAACGCGGCCGTCGAATCTCAGGTCGTCTGCCAAGTCTTCGCTCCTGTAGCCCCTCCCCTTCAGGGGAGGGGTTGGGGTGGGGTTTGTCCGGCAACAGCCGCGCTCACCCGACAACCCCCACCTCCCGACCTCCTCCCCTGAAGGGGAGGAGGAGTTACACCGGTTGCCAGATCGGCCCGCCGCGTGTGCCGCGCGCCGAGGGGATCACCCGGCCATCCACATCGGTGATGCCGTATTCCTGCGCCACTTCGGTGGTGATGAAAGTGCCGCCCGATCGCTTCATGATCTCGGGATCTGTTGCCAGCGCCGCGATCACGCGCCCGGGATGTTCGACCGTGCTGCCAGTCATGCTGGTGATCGATGTGGTCATGTTCTCCTTGTCGTTGGCAAGATTGTACTGCGCCTTTTCGGTCAAGGTCAGTCCCTGCCACAGCGATATCGAGGCAATGTTGTGTTCCTTCAGTTCGATCGCCATGTCGTGCGCCATGCGATCGACCGCAGTCTTGGCGGTGCCGAAGACCACGCCGAAAGTATAGACGCCCCCCGCAAAGCCGTTGATCGCGACAATCAGTCCGTTCTTGTTCGGCACCATCAGCTGCGCCGCATGCCAGGCCGCGACGAAATGGCTGCGCGGGCCGACCTGGAACATCTCCAGGTTCGACAGCGGCTTTTCCCAGAATTTCTTGGGGTCGATCAGGTCGTCGCTGAGCTGGAAGGCATTGTTGACGAGGATATCGAGCCTGCCCTGCTCGCGGCGCACCTGATCGAACAGCGCGGCAACGGCAGCGTCGTCGGCGTGATCGCAGGCCACCGCAATGCCCTTGCCGCCGCTGCCTGCTTGCTCGCCCCGTTCGCTGCATTGCGCCGCCGTTTCGCCGACCGTGCCGGGCAGATAATAGTCACCCGGATTGACCGTGCGCCCGGTGACATAAACCGTTGCGCCCTGCTCGGCCAGCACCAGCGCAATGCCCTTGCCGATCCCCCGGCTCGCGCCGGTAACAACCGCAACCTTGCCTGCCAGCGGCGCCATAAATCTCTCTCCAAAATGTCGAATCCGGTTGCAGACCGCCTACACTGTGCGAAAGAAAAGGCAAACACGGGAGAGCAAGATGCCGGGCAAGCTGACTTTCGGTTACCTCTATGATTTCCGCAATCCGCCGCAGTATCATCGCGACTGGATCGAACATTACGCCGACCTGATCGATTTCGCCGTTTCGACCGAGGCCATGGGCTTCCACGCCGCCTGGTTTCCCGAGCACAGCCTGGCGAGCGATGGCTACATCCCCTCGCCTCTGGTTGCCTGCGCCGCCGTAGCCGCGCGCACAAAGACGATCCGGCTAGGCTCGGCGGTCGCACTCGCCCCACTCTACAATCCGATGCGCTTCGCCAGCGATTGCGCGGTGCTCGATTGCATAGCCGGGGGCCGGCTCGAAATGACGCTCGCCATCGGATACCGCCGCCGCGAGACCCAGGCCTTCGGCGTCGATTTCGGCAAACGCGGGGCGATGTTCGACGAATTCCTCGAGATCGTCACCCGGCTATGGGCGGGCGAGACCGTCACCTTCGAAGGAAAGTTCTACCAGATAAAGGACGCCTTCCTCTCGCCCCCGTGTCCGCGCGGGCGAATTCCGCTCTATGTCGGCGGCTTCGTGCCCAAGGCGATGGAGCGAGTGGCGAAATGGGCGGACGGCTATTTCGGCAATATCGAGGCCGCGCCGCTCTATCTCGACAAGCTCAAGGCGGCGGGCAAGGATGTGTCCACGGCCAACATGCGCCTGCCCGAACTGTTCACCGTGGTAACCGACGACAAGGATCGCGCCTGGGAAGAGCTTGCCCCCCATTTCCACCACGTCAACAATACCTATGGCGAAATGGCCGCCGAAGACCAGGCGCTGGGCGTCAGCGACAACCGGTCGCTCGAGACCATGAGCCTGGCCGACTTCAAGGCCTCCGGCATCATGCGGGTGCTGACGCCGGGCGAGGCGATCGAACTGTTCCGCTCTATGACCGAACGCGCGCCGGTCGATCACATCATGCTGGGCATTCCGCCGGGCCTGCCCAGCGTGAAATTCCGTCCCTATGCCGAACTTTTCGCGAGAGAGGTCATTCCGGCGTTTGCCTAAACCGGTAGCCCCCAGCGCCGCCCGGCCCACATCAGCAGGCCATAGCCCGCCATGGCCGCCAGCGCGCCGGCCAGCAGTGTCGCCGGCAGCCCCGCCTGCCGCCGCATCAGCAGCACCATGAGAAAAAAGGCTGGCAACGCGGAAATGGTGTAAAGCGCTGAACTCGCCAGAAAATCGGCGGTGCGCGCCGCGTCATGGCCATCGCGCCACAGCCAGGCGAGCGAGAGCAGCGTGACGAGTGGCAAGGACACGATCAGCCCGCCCCAGCCCGGGCTGCGGCGCGCGACTTCAGAGGCAAGGGCGATCACCGCGCCGGAGACCAGCGCCTTGATCGCCAGCTGCTGCCAGATCATTCGATCGGCTCTACCTCGCGATAGACTTCGCCAATCTTCTTGCCGTCCTCGAAATAGCCCAGGCCATAATCGCCCTTGATCGTCGAGCGGATCGTGCGGCGGTCGTATTGCGGCGGGCAGCCTTCGACCGCGTGGAGCATGCGGGTGTTGTCCCAGATGACCAGATCGGTCGGGCGCCACTGGTGCCAATAGGCGCAGTCGCCCTGTCCCAGTCGAGTCAGCTCGCGGCATACTTCGTCGAACAGCGCGTCGCCTTCGGGCGTTTCGTTGTGCTCGAGCCCGACCGCCATCCAGGGCGCTGCGTGGAACACCTTTTCGCCGGTCTCGCGCGTCCACACCGCCGGGTGCATCGCCCGCGGGAAGATCGCCACTTCCTTCAGCAGGTCCTTGGTGGTGGGAACCTCGCCCAGCGCGGTGTAATCGACGGCGTACTTCGATTTCGAAAGCCGGGTGTCGAGCGTGTAGATCACGTTCACCCCTTCCATTTTCTCGCGCAAGTCCGGCCGCAACTGGCGGTAGACTTCGATCCCGTCCATGAACCCGGTGCGCCCGCCTTCGCCTTCGGGCGAATTGACCGGCGAGCGCAGCACGCCCGCATAGTTCAGCTCATCGTTGTAGCAATGATCGAAATGCCACGGCGCGAAGCGGGCGAGGCGTTGGCCGTTGCGCTCGACCAGGCCGGCGACGTCGTTGGGGTCAGTGGTTCCGGCATGGAACATGTCGATCACGCCTTGCGCCTCGTCGCCGGTTTCGTCGTCGCGCGGCGTGCTCTTAGTCGGATGGTCCTTGAGCGGACCGAAGATCTTCGAGACTGCGACCTGCATCCTGGCGCTGGGTTCCATGTCGGGAAACACGATCATGCCGCGCTTCTGAAACGTGTCGCGCACTTGCTGCCGCACGCTCTCGTCCTCAATGTTGCTCCAGTCGAGGCCTTCGACGATTGCGCCGAAAGACAAGTCGTCGCGCAGATCGCGCACGGTAATTCCAGCCATACCAAATCTCCTGTGGCGGGCTTGGGCCGCGCCGCTTCACTAAGCCTGCTTACCTTTTTTGCCATGCTGCGATCAATGGCCATTTACACTCGTGGCTGTGCATGCTGTCCAGCCGTGTTAGATGAGGCGCCATGACCGATGCGAATTACCTTGGCGGAAGGATGCTGCTGGCCATGCCCGGCATGGGCGATCCGCGCTTCGACCGTGCGGTGATCGCCATGTGCGTGCACGACGAGAACGGCGCATTTGGCATCGGCGTGGGCCATATCCGCAGCGGCGTGACCTTTCACGAATTGTTGCGCGAGCTGGAGATCGATCCGGGCATCTCGCCCGATTGCCCCGTGCATCACGGCGGGCCGGTGGAGCCGGGACGGGGTTTCGTGCTCCATTCGGCGGACTGGACGAGCGAGGATACGCTCGAAGTGCCCGGGCTCGGCGCGCTGTCGGCCTCGCTCGAGGTGCTGCGCGATATCGCCGAGGGCAAGGGGCCGGCGCACTGGCTGATCGCGCTGGGCTATGCCGGCTGGGGGCCAGGCCAGCTCGATGGCGAGATGCAGCGGCACGGCTGGTATGCGGCGGAAGGGCGCACGGAGGTGGTCTTCGGCACGCCCGCCGAAGGCAGATGGGCGGCAACCTGGCGGGCGGAGGGGATCGATCCGGCGCTGCTGGCGAGCGAGACCGGGAGGGCATGATGGCTGGCGAAGACGTGCGGATCGCGCCCCTGGCGCCGGAACAGTTCTCGCCAGAGCAGGCGGAGCTGGTGGGCGCCTGGACGCACCTCAATTTCTCGAAAGTGATTGTCCGCCATCCCGGCATGTACCGCACATTCGTGCCCTTCATCGAACAGCTGATCGCTCGCGCCACCCTACCTGCGCGCGACCGCGAAGTGCTGGTGATTCGCACGCTGGGCATGGCCGGGGAGGCCTATGAGGCGCACCACCATGTGCAGATCGCGCGCAAGACCGGGATGAGCGAAGACGAGATCGCCGCCTTGGCGCGCGGCGATGCCTCTCTGCCGGATTGGGACGGGTTGCTGGTCCGCGCGGCGGAAGAGCTGGTGCGCGAGCAGCGCGTTGGCGACGCCACCTGGGAAGGCCTGGCGGCGCGCTATAGCGAGGAGCAGCTGATGGAAGCCGTGTTCCTCGTCGGCTGCTACAACACCATGGCCATGCTGACGAAAAGCTTCGGCATCGAGGTCGAACAGGACCCCGATGCCGATGAGCGCCTGAGCGAGCTCAGGCAGTATACGTGAGAGGCGGAAAGCCGCTCAGAACTTGAAGATGGCCTCGCCGCCGATGATGCGCGGATCGCCATAGATCAGGATATTGCCATAGGTCGCAGTTGAGCCGCCGAAAGTGGTGTAGTTCTGGTTGAACAGGTTCTTCGCGTAGACCGCGAATTCCCACTTGTTGTCGGACGATTTTACCCCGAGCCGCGCATTGACCAGCCAGTAGCTTGGGCCGACGGCATCCGGCAGGAAGCCCGACAGTCCCGACTGCTGCCAGAGCACCTCACTGGTGTAGCCTGCGACCACGTTGCCGACCAGATTGAGCCTGTCGTTGATCGGCTGGTCGAGATCGGCATTCAGCGAAACCTGCCATTCGGGCGCATTGATCATCCGCGTGTTCGAAAGGTCGAAGGCTTCCAGCACCGGGTTTGATGGCGGAACCAGGAAGCTCTTGTACTTGGCGTTGAGGTAGCCCGCCGAAGCGCCAAGCGTCAGGGCATCGGTTGCCTTGAACGTGATGCTGGCTTCCGCGCCATAGGTCCGCGCGCTGCCTGCATTGACCACCGAGATCGAGGCAAGCGCCTGATAGGTCGTGGGCGGGTTGCTGCCAGGAATGACGGTTGCCTTGGCATGCGCCGCCACCTGGACATTGCGATAGTCGTTGTAGAACAGCGCCGCGGTCACGTTGACGCGGTTGTTCGCCAGCGGCGCGCGCAGGCCGATTTCATAGGTATCGACTACCTCGCCCTTGAAGATGCCGCCCTGGGTGAACGGATCGGGGAAGATCGTCACCGGCGTGACCGGCACGATGCCGCCCGACTTGAAGCCGCGCGCATAGCGGGCATAGACGTTACCGCCACCCGGCAGCGAATACTTGAGCGTCGCCGAAGGCAGGAACTTGCCTTCGCTGAGCGGGAAGGTGTCAGTCTGGTTGATCAGCGGATTGAACGAGCGGGCATTGTTCTTTTCGTGAACGTAGCGGCCGCCCACGGTCAGGCTGACCCGGTCGGACAGGTCGTAGGTCAACTCACCGAAGGCCGACCAGTTGTGCGCGACATATCCGCCCGACCCTGCTGGCGCATCCACGATCAGCGGGGGAATCAGGTTGCTGAACAGGCCGCCATCGAACTGGGCGCGAAGATAGGAAGCGCCGGCAATCCACTGCAGCGGACCATCGCCGGTCGAGACCGCGCGAAGCTCTTGATAGAACGTCTTCTTCTCGAGTGGAACACGCGCCTGAACCAGCGCGAAAGGCGTGAACCCGAGTTCGGTCAGGAACTGGCTTTCGTTCTTGCGGTAGGAGGTGATCGAAGTGATATCGACACCCTCGAGGCTGAGGACCGCTGTTGCCGACAGACCCCAGTCCTTGAGACGGGCGTAGCCGGTGCCGCGCTGAGCGGTGGTAAATTTCTCGGTGACGGGCACGATCAGGCTGTTAAGCGCAGTGCCTCCGGAGAATGGGCCTACCGTGCTGGCGCCAGCGAATAGATTGAAGAATCCCGACAAAACTTCGACCGGGTAGGCAGGAATGGTGTTGTAGGCGCCGTTGCCGTTGTCATCATCCTTTTTGCTGTAATCTCCAGCAATGGTGATCTTGAAATTGTCGCTGGGTTTGATCAGCAGCTTGCTGCTGACGGCCCAGAAATTCTCGTCGTTATAGGCCTTTCTGGGGGCAAGCCCGGAGTTGAAGAAGGCTGCCGTTTGCGCCGGGGTCCCGACGAACGATGCGGTTCCCGGCCCCGCGACATTGTTCACCGGGAACATGGCGGCGGTGAAAGGCGAACCGTCCGGTGTGATGTTCCTGATATAGCCATCATGGGTGCGCCGCTCGGCGGAAATGGTCCAGGCCGCCTTGTCGCCCAACGGCACATTGAAGAAGGCCGAGGCCTGGAAAGTGTTCTTCTCGCCATAGGAAAGCCGGCCGCGTGCCGACACACCATCGGTCGAAGGCTGGCGGGTGATGATGTTGACCGCGCCGCCGGTGGCGTTGCGGCCATAGAGCGCGCCCGGCGCGCCCTTGATCACTTCGACGCGCTCGACATCGACGAAATTGTTGACCAGCGTGCCGAACACGCGCGGCACGTCGTCGATAAAAGTCGCGACCGAAGGGTCGGCGCCGACGAAGATCGCATTGCCAATGCCGCGAATGAACATCTGGTTGTAGCCAGAAGAATTCGACGGGGTGAAGCCCGGCGTGGTCAGCTGCAGATCGCTCATCTGGCGGATGCCGGCATTGGCCAGCTGATCGCCCGACTGTGCGGTGATGGACAGTGGCACATCGTTGAGCTTCTGTTCCTTGCGCTGCGCGGTGACGACGATGTCGCCTGAGTCATTGCCGTCTGATGCCGGGCCCTGCGCCAGCGCAGGCGTCGCCATGGCCAGTGCGGCAATCGAAACGGCGGCGCCAAGCGCGCGCTTGCGGAAAGTGTTCATGGTATTCCTCCCTGGTTCCGGCGATGGGGGCAGCCCTGATCGCCGCGGCCACCCGCGTGGCCACATCGAAACGCGGCGCAAATATGCATCCCGTGTGAATCAATCGTCAACGGGAACAGCGCCGGGCTACGCACAAGGCGCCCGGCCTGTCACTTTTTTGCATCAGTCGGCGATTGCTCCGCCTCAGCCCTTGAGGTGTGGCATCACCTTGTCAGCAAACAGTTTCATCTGCTTGTAGACTTCCTCGAAGGGCATGCCGCCGAAGCTGAAATTGGCCAGCATGTCGTATTCGCCGACCATACTGGTGCGCATGGCGTGCTTTTCCAGCATGACTTCGGGGGTGCCGATCAGGTTGCCGTCGATGAACCCCTTATAGGCCTTGGTCGGGCCGCCGGCCGCTTCGGTCATTTCGCCCAGTGCGACATAGGTCGAATAGCTGGGCAGTTCCTTGAAGTGGTCGCTGCCCCATTCGTAGTGGTTGACCACCTGGAGGAACTGGTCGGCGAAATACTTGTCGGTATGTTCGGCGACCTTGGCCGGATCCTCGTGGCAGACGACGAAATCGCTGATGATGAAGGGCGGGGCCTTCTTGCCGTGCTTGGCCTCGAATGTGTCGCGGTAAGTGATGATTTCGGGCATCGAGCGTTCCCATTCGCCCTGGCTGAAGCGCAGCGCCTTGAGGCCATAGTCCGCCGCCACTTCGGCCGATGAGGGCGACATCGAGACCATCACCATGCGATCGCGGGTCCAGTTGTGCGGGCGGGGGCGCACTTCGATGCGCGGCTGCTTGAAATGCTTGGTGTCCGCCTCGACAAAGCCGGTCTCCATGCCCTCCATGATGATCAGCGCCGCCTCGTCGAACATCTCGCGGCTGTCGGCCAGGTCCTGGCGGAAGGCGTTGAACTCGCGCCGCGCCGCACCTCGGCCCATGCCCAGAATCAGCCGGCCTTCGCTGACCGAATCGAGCATCGCGGCCTTTTCGACCACCCGCAGCGGATCGTTCCACGGCAGGATGACGGCAGCCGTCATCAGCTTGATCTTGCTGGTCTTGGCGGCGATCCAGGTCAGCGCCTGCATCGGATCGGGGCAGGCGGCATAGTCGGTGAAATGGTGTTCCACCGAACCCACCCAGTCGAAGCCCATCGCCTCGGCCTCGATGCCGATCTGGGTTTCCTTGCGGTGGTATTCGAAGTCCGGCATTCCGTGAAGGTTCTGGAACGACAGGTGCAGGCCGATTTGCATTGAATTATTCTCCAAAATACGAAAACCTTCCGGGCGGCGATCTTATGCCGCCGCCCGGATCGGCTCCTCTCCATTCAGTGTGCAACGATGAAATTCGCGGCGGCTTTCGGCGTCGTAGGCCATGACCCGGTGCATGGTCCCGGTATTGTCCCAGATCGCCAGGTCGCCCATCCGCCACTTGTGGCGGTAGGTGTACTTGTCCTGCGTCGCATGGGCCATCAGGCGGGCCAGCAGGTTGTGGCTTTCGGCCGGATGCATGCCCTCGATCCAGGCGGCCGAAGTGCTGAGCACCAGCGACTTGCGGCCCGACTTGTGCCGCCAGACCAGCGGATGCCGCCGCTCGGGGTAACTGCGCCACAGCGCGAATTCCTCGACCGTGACGTCGCGCATCGCCGGAAACAGGGCGGAAGGCATGGTATGGACCGCGACCAGCCCGTCGAGCTGCGCCTGTTCGTCCGCCGGCAGGTCTTCATAGGCGGCATAGCAATTGGCGAACATGGTGTCGCCGCCCTCTTTCGACAGACGATAGGGGGTGAACAGCGTCGCGAATGGCGGCACTTCCTCGTAAGTGCCGTCCATGTGCCACAGGTGATTGCCGGGCAGGAAGCGGGCGTAATCGGGGTTGATGTCGGCATCAAGGCTGATTTTCATCACCCCCTCGTCGCCTTCGCTCAGCACCTTGCCGTCCGCCCCGCGCTTGACCGCGCCGGTGCGCAGATCGCCCAGGGTGCGCGCGATCTGGCGCAGTTCCTCGTCGCCAGGATGGACATCGCGGATCACCACCGCGCCGCGTTTGACCAGCAGCGCCCGGATATCTTCGCGCAATTCGCCCGAAAGCAGTTGCGCCTTCGCGACTTTCAGCTCCGACCCGATGGCCGGCGTCAGATCGACGACTTCCAGTGCCATGACCATGGCGCTCCCCACTCTCGCGACTCGCGTTGATTGTTACCTTACTCGTTTCAATCCTGCGCGCAATGGGGGACTATGGTGCTGAAATATCGATTCCCACGGATAATTTGTTGCCTAAGGCGTTTCATTAAGGCAGAGTGGCCTCATGAACGTCCAGACCCGCCGGCGGCCAGGCCGTCCAAGCCTGTCGAACGAAGAGCTGCTGGATGTGGCGCTCGACCTGTTCCTCGAACTGGGTTTTGAGCGTACCAGCATCGATGCGATCTGCGCCCAGGCCGGCATGGCCAAGCGCACGGTCTATGCCCGCTATGGTGACAAGCAGGCGCTGTTCAGGGCCGCCCTGACGCGCGCGATCGAGGAATGGATCGTTCCGGTCGAGCGCCTGCAGGCAGCCGAAACCGGCGATCTGGAATCGAGCCTGCTGGCCATCGGCGAAATCCTGCTGGCCAATATCATGAGCCCGGCGGGCCTGCGCCTGCTGCGGCTGACCAATGCCGAAAGCGGCCGCTCGCCCGATGTCGGCGCCACCAATGTCCAGCAGGGCACCGAACCGACCATCCTGTTCCTTGCCGGTCTGTTCCAGCGGCGGCTGGGCGCCGGGCTGGGCCAGATCGAAGCGCGCGAGGCGGCGGAGGGCTTCCTGCATCTCGTCACCGGTCCCGCCATCGATGCGGCCTGGGGCGTCACCCGCGACGAGGCGGCGCTCGCGCGGCATATCGAAGCCAGCGTGCGCCTGTTCCTGCACGGCTTGCTGGGCGGGCGCGGGGATCAGGTGCTGGAAGCGGAAAACCGGCGGCTGAAAGCCTTGCTGGCGGAGACGGCGGCTGCGCTGGATGGGGTGCGGGGACGGTTGGCGGTCTAGCCAATTCGCGGCAATGCAGGCATTCAACGCGGCGCATAGTGGAGAAGTCCTCAATCGCCGGTTTCGTGCTCCTCCTCAATTTGTTCCGCGATCACTTTGGGCAGCTTCGCTAATGGTCGACCAGCGAAATAGTCATCGATACGTTGAATGAAGAACTCGGCGCCCAATCCGCTTGATGCCAGTTTCTCGGCGAACTTTCGCCCCGGATGCAAGACATCCCAAGGCGACTCGTATTGCGTAGCTCGCCGCCTCCCTGGATCCTTGTTGCCAAAGCCATCGATTGCCCGGTTCCAAACAGGCCGAAATGTCTCGGTCACCATGATCCGCGACCTGCATTCGGCGATGGAGCGCGAAAAGGCGGTGTTCGGCGTGTTCATCTGCGCCGCCGCCCCCTCGCGCCCGATGGAACAGGAAGCCGCCGCAGTCGGCGTGTGGGAAAACGAATATACCGGCCGCAAGCACCCGCGCCTGCAGATCCTGACGCTGGCCGAGCTGTTCCAGAACAAGCGGCCTGACATTCCTTGGGTGGATGCCTCGGTGCTGAAAAGCGCCAGGCGGGAAGATACCGGCCAGCAAGGGTCCTTGCTCTGACCCCGGACGCTTTCGGCTTTCCTACATCGCAAGCCCGCGTCATACTGCCGCTCGCGCCCGTTGCAGCTCACTGGCGCATCCCGTGCGGTTATGCGTTCCCGTGCATGTATTTCATCAACTAACCCCCCGCCCGGAACCGGAGAGGACAAATGCGCAAGATCGAAGTCATCGCCGAACACCTCGCCTTCCCCGAAGGCCCTGTCGTCATGGCCGACGGCTCGGTGATCCTGGTCGAGATCATGGGCAAGCGGGTTACGCGCTGCTGGGGGCACGGCCGCAAGGAAGTGGTCGCCGAGCCCGGAGGCGGGCCGAACGGGGCGGCGATCGGGCCGGACGGGGCGCTTTACGTGTGCAACAGCGGCGGCATGGGGCACGATGGTTCGCCGGTCGAAGTGGGGCGGATCGAGCGGATCGATCTGGGCACCGGCAAGGTCGAGCGGCTCTATGACAGTTGCCAGGGCAAGGAACTGGGCGCGCCCAACGATCTGATGTTCGATTGCGACGGCAACATGTGGTTCACCGATCTGGGCAACCACGACGCCGAGGCCAAATATTTCGGCGGGCTCTATTGCGCCCGGCCGGACGGCTCCTCGATCACCCGGATCTTCGGCAAGGCGACCAGCTATAACGGCGTCGGCATTTCGCCCGACATGACGACGGTCTATACCGCCGACACCTTCTCGGCGCGGGTCTATGCGTTCGACCGGCGGATCGAGGAGCAGCAACCGCGCTGGCTGGCGACCGCGCCGGGGCCGGTCATGCTTGACAGCCTCGCCATGGCGGCCTCGGGCAATGTGTGCGTGGCCACGCTGATGCCCGGGGCGATTACCACGGTGACGCCCACGGGCGACGTCAGCACCGAGCCGCTGGATGACCGGCTGGTGACCAACATCGCCTTTGGCGGCGCGGATATGATGGACGCCTGGATCACTTTTTCGGACCGCGGCGCACTGGTGAAAACGCGCTGGAGCGAGCCGGGGATGAAGCTGATCTATAACGCCTGAGTGTCTGATCCGAAATTCGCCCTATCGCGAATTTCGAATCAGACTCTGAGGCGCGCCTACTTCGCATGCGCCATGAGCGGATCGGCCATCAGCGTTGCCGAGAAGGGTTTGAGTTCGCCGAACCGGCCCGCCTGCACCAGCTTTGGCCAGTCCGGTTCGGCAATCATCGCCCTGCCAACCGCGACCAGATCGAAGTCGCCGCGATCGAACCGGCGCATCAGGTCGTCGAGCCGGCCGATATCGAGCTCGGCCACGGCTTCGGCCGAGCTGAGGCTGGCGAGGAAATCGAGCTCCAGCCCGATCGAGCCGATCGTGCAGGTGGGAACGCCAGTAACTTTCTTGATCCAGCCGGCCAGGTTGAGATCGCTGCCGTCGTCGAATGTGGGTTCCCAGAAACGGCGCTGCGAGCAGTCGAACAGGTCGACGCCTGCCTCGACCATCGGGGCGAACAGCTCTTCCAGCTCCTGCGGCGTGTCGGCCAGGCGGGCGTCGAAGTCGGCCATCTTCCAGAACGAGGTGCGCAGGATCAGCGGCATGCCCGGCTCGAGCTGTTCGCGGCAGGCGCGCACAACCTCGGCGGCGAACTGGCCGCGCGCGCGGGGGCTGCCGCCATACTTGTCAGTGCGGTGGTTCAGCTCCTTCCACAGGAACTGATCGATGACATAGCCATGCGCGCCGTGCAGCTCGATCCCGTCGAAGCCCAGCTCGACCGATTTGGCCGTGCTGATGGCATAGGCGCGGATCACTTCGTCGATCTGGGCCTGGGTCATGCCATCGCAGACCTTCATCCCCGGTGCGATGTATCCCGAAGGGCTGACCTGGCCGAGTTCGGGGCGATAGACGATCCCCTTGCCGGCCAGCAGGTCAGGGCCGCTGGGGATCAGGCCGACGTGCCACAGCTCCGGAAAGCAGATGCCGCCCTCGCGGTGGACTTTGGTGGCGACGTTGCGCCAGGCCTCCCACGAATCCTCGCCCTTGATCCGCCCGAGCAGCGGATTGTCGCCCGACGAAGGGTGGTCGATATAGGCGCCTTCGGTGATCACCAGGCTGGCCCCGCCCTGGGCGCGGCGGGCGTAGTATTCGGCGGCGTCGTCGCCTGGAATGCCGTTTTCGCAGACTTCGAGACCCATCGGCGGGAAGACGAAACGGTTGGGCAGAGTGAACTTGCCGAGCTGGAATGGCGTGAAAAGTCCGGAAAAGTCAGTCATTTCACGACCACTCGTGCTCGTGCCAGATTCTTGATTCGGGCGAAAGGCGTCGTCTTGTTGCCGCTGCGCTGCGAATAGCCGCGCAGCACGGCAAAATAGGTTCCGGGCCTGGTGAACGTGTAAGTTGTCGATACGGTCGCCTTGGTCCGCCGGTCGGGGACGCGGGTGGTGACGGGATAATCGCCCTTGCCTTCGAAATCCCATTCGGCGCCGACGACATAGCCGGTGCCGGGCGGAACTTCGATGGTGCCGGTGAAGCGGACCGGCTGACCAGCCGCGACTTCTGCTCGCGCGCCGCCATTGGCCAGTACCGAGACCAGTGGCTGAATGCCCTTGCGCGCGGTGGCCGTGGGGGCAAGGATTACCTGGCCATCGGCCATGCGATACGAACTGTTCGCGGGCGGCGGTGTGCCTTTTTCCACCCAGGCCGAAACGTCGCGCAGCGCCTGTTGCAGCATGGGCAGATAGCTGACCACGCGCGTACTGGCATCACGGTCCTCATTGTAGCCGTGAAGGGCATTTTCGGTGAACCATTGGCGATATTTGTTCGCCGCATCCTTGCCGTAGAGCGAATCCCATTTGCGCCGGTACCAGTCCGCCTGATTGGGGACAGCTTCGCGATCGAGTCCCGACTGGACCAGGATGATCCGGCCATTGAACCTGCCGCTGAGCGCAGATCCCGCCGCGCCTGTAGCGAACATCGGGCCGAGCAGCATCTGGCGCTGCGGGTAGAGCGGCTTGCCATCGGGTCCGCGGAACTGGTCGTAATTGGTGTAGCTGGCGTCAGGGACCTGGTGGCGGTGATAGGTCTGTGCGGCGAGGAAATTCGAATTGTCGACGCACACTTCGTCGCCCGGCTTGAGCTTGGCCAGGGCCGCGAGATCGGCGACCACGCCCAGGCTGATGACATTGCCCTGAAGCGCACGCAGCGCGATGCGTTTGCCTTTGGCCTCGCCCGAAAGCACGTACAGGTCGCCGCCGATGAAACCGACGTCGGGCGGCGTATCGGCCAGTTCGAAAGCCATCGGCCGCGAACTGCCTTGCCCTGCCAGCGCCTGCCACGCCAGGTCCGCCGTGCCGCGTCCCGCATCGCGCGGCTGACCTGGAAGCCGGGCGGGTGCAAGCCCGCGTGCCTCGAGGTCTGCGGTCGAAAGCGGCGCTGCTATCTTGGTAACGAATTGCAGGCGGGCTTTCCTGAGCGATTCAGGCGGATCGAAGCCGAGGTAGCCGGGCTTGGTCCAGAAATCCTCGAAGTAGGCCGGATCGGCCATGACCATGCCCTGGTAGATCGCCGTAAAGGCATGGACGCCCATGGTCTTGTAGCCGAACCAGCTTGCCGGCGGGAAGCCCAGCCGCGTCGCCTCGCGCAGCGCTCCTGCCTCCTCTTCGTTCAGGCCTGCATAGGGATCGCCACTGCCGCCCGCATCCATTGCATCGACAATCTGCGGGAACTTGTCCCACAGGATCCGCATGGCATGCATGCGGATCGAGAAATTGTTGGGTGAGGCGGTCGGCGTGCCGAGCACGAAAGGCACGGCGCCATCCCAAACGCCGCTGGTGTGCTCCATGCTGCCCATCGTGCGATAGCCGCCGCCGCTGCCGCCATAGATGTAGCCGTAAATACGCCGGGGCCCATACATTTCGGCTGCCACGACGCGTGAATATCGCGCGGCGGCGGCATTGGCCCGGTAGCCGCCGATGGAGGGATCGGCGCGGAAGCCGGGACCGGCGGTGGCGCTGGTCCCGCCGCCATTGGTCTCGATGAAATAGGCGCCGGAATCGGCGGCAAAGCCGATATTGTTGTCGCTGACGAGAACCGTCTGCGACAGGTTTTCGCTGTCCGGAACCGGAGTCACATACTGGAAGAAGCGGCCCTGGAATTGTTCCTTGGGCGGCAGGTAGAATGAAAATCGCATGTCCGTGCCCTTGAAACCGCCATGGACATAGCGGTGGCGCACGGGCGCATCGCGCCATTCATCGACATCGATGAAAGGTTCCTTGAACTGGGCGTCGGCGCCGGGATTGGCCGAATCGGCATCTGCGCCAAGCGCGACCGATGGCGTTTCGGCCCAGAGCGGCGAGGCGCCCGCCAGCAATGCCGCGCTCAGCAGCAGTCTTGCGCCGTGAGGTATCATATTCAGGCCTCTCCGCGTTTTTCCAGCCGGGCCATGTCCTCGGCCCGGTCGATATCGAGGAGCACACCTTCGTCCGCGCTGTCCAGGAATGCAATATCTTCGCGCGCATTGATCAGCCGCCCTGCGCCTTCATCGCCCTGAAGACCGGCAATCGGCGCGAAGGCCCGGGCGGAGAGCAACACGGGATGGCCATTGCGACCGGCATGGCGGGGCACGGCGGCGAAATTCGTGCCGAGCACAGCGGCAAGGCGGCCGGCCAGGTCATGCGGCACCAGTGGCATATCGCCAAGGAAGATAAATGCGCCTTGCGTATCCGCCGCCGCAGCAATCCCTGCCTTCAGCGAGGCCGACAGTTCCGGGCTGACGAGACGCACGATCTCGATCCGGGGCTCGCCCCGCCAGTCGCCGATTTCAAGTTCGGGCGAACAGACCACGATCACCCGGTCGACGGGCGCGGCCCGCGCCGCGCGGATGGCATGGCAAACCAGCGGCTCTCCCCGGAACAGCGCGGCCAGCTTGCCGCCGCCAAAGCGCCTGCCCGCGCCCGCGGCCAGGACGATGGCGGCAAGGCTCACGCCCGCTCGCGCGCCGGGTTCATCGCCTGCAGCAGCTGGGCGAAAATCCCGATGGCGACTTCCCAGGGCGCCTTGCCCAATCCCGGAATGCCGGGCGAGAGGTGCAGCCGGGCGAGTTCCTCCTGGCTCGCGCCCGCCGCGGCCAGAGCCTCAAGCCGCCCCTCGGCGCGCACTTTCGCGCCGATCATCGCGACATAGGCCGCGCCGTGGCGCAGGGCATAGAGGCAGGCGGCTAAGTCGTGGTGGTCTTCGTGAGTTGCGCCGACATAGGCGGTCCAGCTGTCGAGCCCGATCGCGGCAAGCGCTTCTGCCGGTTCTTCGCGCAGATAGCGCGAAACCGGGAACGGCGGCGGTCCTTCGGGACCGTCGGGCCTGATCAGAACGGTTTCGAGCTGCGCTTCCATGCTGAGCCTGGCCAGGGCAAGAGCCCCGGGATCGCCGCCCGATACGATCAGCCTGCGTGGTGGATCGTAACGGCGAGCTATGCGCAAGGGACTGTCTTCGCGGGCCAGCAGCGGACCGTCACCGGGGATGATCTTCTGGTCCTTGCCATCGCTCGACCAGATGCATTGGCGGCGCGCACCGGCATGGCCGAGTAAGTCCCGCGCCGCTGCTCCGGCCGTATCGATACGCTCCACCAGGATATGCAGCGCCCCGCCGCAGCGCAGGCGGATGTCGATCCACGGGCTGCCCATGCCGTAGTGCAGATGACGCGGCACCCCATCGGCCAGCACTTCTGCGGCATGGCGGGCGACATCGCCTTCGATGCAGTCGCCCGAGAAATAGCCGCTGGCCTTCGCCCCGTCGAACAGCATCTGCGCCCCGGCGCCACGCGGCGCGCTGCCTTCGACCTTGAACAGGGTCGCCAGCGCGACCGGCCGGCCGGCTTCCAACGCCCGGCGCAAGGCCGGGCGAATATCGTCGGCCCAGCCGAAGAGCGGCCAGTCCGCATCTTCGAGCAGAGCTTCGCTCATGATTCAGGGATTCGGGCGCGCGAGGTAGTTGAGAACGGCTGCCCGCTGTTGCGCGTCGGTCAGGGAAATCACCATGCGCGTGCCAGGCACCTTGCGCCCAGGCGCTGCGAGGAATTGGTCAAGGTTGGCCCTAGTCCAGGTCAGGTTCGAAGCCTTGAGCGCGGGGGAATAGTTGAACTGGGTCGAACCCGCCTTGCGGCCGACAACACCGATCAGGCTGGGCGCAAGCACGGCGCGGGCGCCCGGCGACATGTTGTGGCAACTCGCGCAACGCTGGCGAAACAAGGTTGCGCCATCGGGACCAGGGCCAGCCGCAGGCGCCGCGCTGGCAATCAGCGCGGCGCCTGCGGCGGTGATCGGAAGAATGAACTTGAAAGCGGTATTCAATGTTTGATCCTCAATCCTATTTTGTCGGGATCGTGGCGAGATCGGCGTCAATCTGGGCGAGAACTTCATCGCTCAACGCATCGCCGGCAAAGCCTTGTATCTGCTTGAGTGTCATGCCGCGGGCCATTTCGATCTGCGGATTGCCGACCATGGCAGCCACGTGCTTTTCCAGCACCGCCTTTGTCGCTGGATTGTCCAGCAGCGTGCCGATGGTGCTGTCCGAAGTCGAATAGGCGGGCGCGGCCGGCGCGGATGCCGCAGCGTCATCGGCAAGTGCGGGGGCGGCGGAAATTGCAGAAATGACAGTGGCCAGTACCAAGTATTTCATCTCGAACCTTTCCTGCGATGCTGGCTGCATCTTGAGCGAGGGCTCATATACTCGAATTCACAAAATTCCATAGGCGATCGTGTTCGGTGAGAACGGTTTCTAAGCTGAACGGGATTGCGCGAAACTGAACGCAGGCGCGCGGTCCCGGCGCCTCAGCAGGTTTTACTCGCTCGCGGCATATCGCCCACCAAGGGAGCAATAATCAAGCGATCGAGGATTTCGGCGATCCGGCCCGGCGTATAGTCTTCGTCCTGCGCCAGCCACCAGGCCAGCAAATCTATTGTCGCGCCAGTACCGTAAACCACGGCAAGATCGGCAGGAAGCCAGCTTTCGGGTCCAGGCATGGAAGCAGCGAGTTCCCGCGCCTGGCGGATGAACTCGGCGCGCAGAATGCCGGCTGCCCCTCCGGTCAGCAGCGCCGCCCACAATTTGCGATGCCCATCGATATATTGGCACAGCGCACGCGTCGTCTCGGCGCTGCTTTCGGCGTCGAAGATCGGCTGGGTCATGGCCAGCAGGTTGGCGATTTCTTCCGAAGCGACATCGGCAAGCAGCGCTTCCTTGTCGGGGTAGTTACGGAAAAAGGTGGCATAGCCGGTGCCTGCCCGCGCCGAAATTTCCCTGATCGACAGGCTGTCGAACGGCCGCTCGTCGAGCAGGTCAAGCAAGGCGCCCTTGAGTGCCCCGCGCGAGCGCAATTGCCGGGCGTCAGTCGGGACAAGTCCTTGCCGCTGTTGAATCCCCATTTCCATGGAATGGCGACTACCACTGCTTGGTCGCCAAGGCAAAATCCGGCGGCTGGCACCCGATTCGCTGGCGGATCGGCAATGCAGTTCAGCTTTTCGGCACAGTTCTCGCAGTTGTGACTTCATGCGATGCGGCCTAGCCCGGCTTCAGGGAGCCATCTCGGCTCCATCGGTCTGGAGGGGAGAGGAAGCCTGTCGGTCGCGGTAACGCGGCTGCATCCGGTCAGCGAACTGGCCAAATCACAAGAGCGCAAAGCGCCACGGCGGGTTCCCGCGCCCCCTCCTGTGGGGCCCGCCAAACTTCCCGATTTGCAGTGATTGCGCCTGGGCGCGAACGTCTGTACTTTTCGCGCCGATGCTGCGGACAGGGAAATCAGTGCACGAAGCGCGCAACCACATCGCGGTATGAGCGGCTTACCTTCACTTGTGCGCCCGATTCAAGCACCAGGAAGCATTCGCCATTGGTGTGCGGCTTGACCTGGCGCACCTGATTGAGATTGACGATGGTCGAGCGGTGGACCCGCTGGAACACCCGCGGATCGAGCCGGCGTTCGAGGTCCTTCATGGTTTCGCGCAGGATCAGCGAATTGTCGGCCGTGCGGATGCACATATAGTCGCCCGCCGCTTCGATGTGTTCGATGCTGTCGACATCGATGCGGAAGATTTGGCCGCGGTCCTTGATATTGATGAGCTTTTCAAACCGGCTGGCGGCCATGTCCTCTTCCTCGGGCATCGCCTCCATGGCATCGGGCGCGACTTCCGCGAGAACGTTCTTGAGTTTTTCGGCTTCTTCTGCAGAGCGTTTTTCGGCAATGCGTGTCTTCACCCGGTCCAGCGTGTCGGCCAGCTTGTCTTCGTCCACCGGCTTCATCAGGTAATTGACGGCATTCGCCTCGAATGCGCGCACCGCGTGCTCTTCATAGGCCGTCACGAAGACGATCAGCGGCGGCTCGATTTCCATGACTCCCTTGACCACCGAAAAGCCATCGAAGCCTGGCATCTGGATGTCGAGAAAGACCAGGTCGGGCTTTTCCGTCTTGATCTTGCGGATCGCTTCGCGCCCGTTCGAACAGGTGTCGATCACTTCGACTTCGGGGAATTTCTCCAGCCGCAACTGGAGGCCCTGAATAGCCAGTTTTTCGTCATCGACGAGGATAGTGCGTATGCTCATGCGACTGTCTCAATGTTGTTCAGTGGTGGCGTCATGTGGGACTGCATGACGGAAATTCAATTTGCGGCGGCGACGAGCCGGGGCGCTTCGGGTTCGGCAGGTACCGCTTCGGCGCGTTCGACGGGCATCTCGATCATGACCGAAAATCCTCCTTCGGGCGGGTCGAGGATTTCGAACCGGTGCTCGTCGCCATAGGCCTGGATCAACCGGTCGCGCGTGTTCGCGAGGCCGACGCCCGTCGATACCTGTTCGCCGCCATCGTATGTCACGCCCGACAGCCTGTTGCCGCGCGCCTTGCTTTGCAATCCCGGACCGGTATCCGAAACGGTGATACGAAGCCTGGACCCGACGAGTTGCGTAGCGATGTCGATTTCCGCACCGGTTTCCTGCGCCGACACCGCATATTTGATCGCATTCTCGACCAGCGGTTGCAGCAGCAGCGAAGGCATCAGTGCGGTCTCGGTCGCCGGCTCGACGTTGAAATGCGTGCGCAACCGGTCCTCGAAGCGCATGCGCTCGATATCGAGATAGAGTTTGAGCGTCTCGATTTCCTGGGCAACCGTGACCAGCCCGGTGGGTTCGTTGATCAGCGTATAGCGCAGGAACGAGGACAGGCGGCTCAACATGGCATTGGCCGGCTCGGTCTGTTTCAGCAGCACCAGGGTCGAAATCGAGTTCAGCGTGTTGAACAGGAAATGCGGATTGAGCTGATAGCGCAGCATGGCCAGCTGGGCGCTGGTCGCCTGGTTTTCCAGCCGCATCAGCTGGTCGTTCTGCTCTTCGACCTGGATAAAGAAATTGATCGCGTAATAGAGCGCCGACCAGGAGACCAGCAGCGTGGCGTCCAGATAGAACACGCCGATAAACAACTGGGCGAAGCTCGATTCGGTGTCCGGGCGGTAGAGGCTGATGACCCAGGCATCGATAAAGGCATTGAGGCCGACGGCCACAGGCAGCACCAACCCGATCGTCAGCCCCCAGGTGACCAGCGGCCGTTTGGCGATCAGGCTGCGGTAGATAACGGCCAGGATCAGCGAAATCGAAAAACCGGTAAGCGTCGAGATCAGCACCAGCACCAGGAAGGAAAGCGGCTGAGCATTGGCCAGCGCCGACATCGCACGCATCATCATGGCGCCGCCCCAGCCGACGGCCTGCAGCCGCCAGAACGCCTGGTTCTTGTTGGCGAAAAACGGAGTAGGGCGAAACGGCAGTACGGCCATTGCGATAGTCTAGCCGAAAATGCGGCGAGTGCGAAATCCCTGTCTGCTCAAGGCTTTTCGCCGAACGGAAAGTGACCGCGCCAATCGAGCGGGCCAACAGGCTGCGCGGCGCGCGCCGCTTTCACTCTGGCCACTTCCTCATCGATCAGCGCCAGCCGGTCTCGCCAGGAATCGTGAGTCGGCAGACGGGTGATGCCGCCGCTGTGGCGCGGCCCCCAGAATGCCATGTAGCGCGATGCGCCTGCCGGATCGTACCCCGCATTGGCCATCAACCAGGGGGCGAGCCGATCGGCCTCGCGCTCGGTCCGCCGCACAGTGATGTAGTTGCGCGAGCCCGCATCGAGCCGGGCACGATGGGCCAATGCGACATGGGCCAGTTCGTGCGCCGCCATGAAGGCCGCTTCGTCATCCTGGGCGCGTTCGGCGAGCAGATCGACGCTGACTTCGATACGCAAGCCGTCGGTCTGGGCGATCTTGCGGCCGACCAGCAGTTCGAAATGTCCGCGGCACGCATTTTCGCCCATAACGACGACAGTGCGCGCCGCGGTTCGCGCCGCCGCGACGGTCAGCGTGGCGCTGCCCCGGCTGGCCATTGCCGTATCGAGCCGTGCATAGGCGCCCTTCAGATCGGCAACCGGCGTTCCGTCGATCGCCTGGAAGTGTTCGCCCGCGCCGACACCCGCGCGCTGGGCCGGCCCGCCCGGGGCGACGGCGATCACGGCGATATTGCCCTCAATGCCCATGGCGGCCCGTGCTTCCGCAGGACGGCCGAAATCACCCAGATCTACCAGCATCAGCCCTGCCGCGGGCGCGCTGTTGCGGCAAAAGCCGGCATTGGCGCGGGCGAGCCTCCATCCGATCGACAAGAGCCTCGCGTCGTGCGCC
Source organism: Novosphingobium sp. (assembly GCA_050248535.1). Lineage (GTDB taxonomy): Bacteria > Pseudomonadota > Alphaproteobacteria > Sphingomonadales > Sphingomonadaceae > Novosphingobium. Next base: position 42,400 of record JBFWSE010000002.1, on the reverse strand, counting down.
TTGAGCGTGGGTATCATTGTCGCATAATCGACTCGCGCCGCTCCGGCGCTGGTAGCACCAAGCAGCAATGCGACAGCCAGCCAGCGACGCACGGGCGAAATCAGCCGCGCGCCTTGGCAATGGATTCGGCCAACTTCTTCTGGCCGACCGCGCCGCTATGCACTTCATCGCCGATGACCCAGCTCGGCGTGCCCTCGAACCCAAGCTGGCGGGCATAGCCTGCGTTGCGCGCCAGTTCCTCGTTGAGGCGCGGATCGGCAATGGCCTGTCGCGCTCTTTCGAGATCCACGCCCGCAACGCGGGCCGCGGCTTCGATGGTTTGAGCATCGGGCTTGCCGGCCGCATACATTGCGTGGTGGAACGCGGTATATTTGCCCTGCTCGGCCGCCGCCAGCGCCATTTTCGCCGCATCTTCGCTGGCTGGCGACAGGATCGGCAATTGGCGCACGACCACCTTGAGATCGGGATTGGCGGCAATCAGAGCGCTGACTTCAGCCTCGCTCTGGCGGCAGAAGCCACAGGCGAAATCCATGAATTCGACCAGGGTGACCTTGCCATCCGGGTTACCCATCACGGCGCCCGGGAATGGCTTTTCGATATCGTCCTGCACGCCGACCAGTTGCTTGGCCATCTCGCGCTGGCGCAGGCGTTCCATGGCTTCGGGCAGGATTTCGGGGTGCTCAAGCAGGTAATTGCGCACCACCATTTCCCCGCCGCCAAGCCCGCGCCACGATTGAATGCCCAGGGCAGCAAAAAAGCCCGCGAAAGCGGCGATGAAGCAGGCGGCGGGCATCAGCCAGCGGCGCGAGGGGGAAGTGCTGTCGTTCATGCGGGTTGGCCTATCTGCGTTTGCGCTGCCGTTCAATCGCCGCGCGTGCTTGCATGGCGATATCCTGGGCACGCAACCAATCGGGCGAGCCCTTGGGCAGGCCAGCTTCGGCGGCTTCGGCACTGGTAAGCGCCTGTGGCATTTGCAGCTGCATGACTTGCTGTTCGGCGCTGGCGAGCCGCGCGCGCGGCAGGTCGCCGTTGGCGGCATAGACCACGCCCAGCTGGTACCAGGCAAAGGGGTTTTCGCGGTCGCGGGCAACGGCAGCCTTGAGCACTTTTTCGGCTTCGGCGAAATTGGCGGGATCTTCGGTGGCGATCAGCGCATGGCCGAAAGTCGTGGCGATCAGTGGCTGATTGCGGGTAATTTCGGTCGCACGCCGCAGGAACGGAAGCGCATCGGCGGGCTTGCCGGATTCCAGCAGAATCTGGCCCTTCAGTTCGAGGAAATAGGGATCGCTGGGCGCACCGGCCAGCAAGGCATCGGTCTCGTCCATGGCCTTTCCAAGCTGCGCATCCTTGTGCCAGGAATAGGCGCGGGCATAGCGGGCGGGAACCGACGTATCGGACAGCGGGTAGGCGACGAGCGTGTCCTTGGGCTCTGCGAGGTAGCCGTAAAGCTTGGCGCGAATGCGAAGGAAACGCTCCTGGAGCGCCGGATCGCCCGGCTTGTCCCATGCCGGATCCTTCGAATAGGTATCGGTCAAAGTGGCGATGCGGTCGGCGGTGATCGGGTGGGTGCTGTAGAATTCGCTGTCGTCGTTACGCTGATAGCCGTGACGGTATTCGAGGTTTTCCAGCTTCTTGAAGAAATCGACCGACCCGCGCCCCGAGATCCCCGCCTTTGAAAGAAATTGCGCCCCGGCCGCGTCGGCCGTCGATTCCTGCGCCCTGCTGAAAGCAAGGTACTTGCCCATGGCGGCCTGCTGCCCTGCCATGATCACAGCCATGGCCGCTTCGCCGCCGCCTGCCGCCGCCGCCGCGGCGCCAAGCAGCAGGGACAGGATGCTGATCCCGGTCGCCGCTTTCCCGCCGCCGCCATTTATGACGTGGCCACCGGTGATATGGCCCAGTTCGTGGGCGATAACGCCCTGTACTTCGCCGGCCGAACTTGCCGCGTTGATCAGCCCCGAATGCACATAGACCGCCTGGCCACCGGCGACGAAGGCATTGATATTGGGATCGCCCACCAGCACGATGTCGACATTGCGCGGATCGAGGCCCGAAGCTGCGATCAGCGGAGTCGCCATGTCGTGCAGAAAGGCCTCGGTTTCCGCATCGCGCAGGATCGATTGCGCTACGGCCGGCTGGCTCGCTAACAGGGCAATGGCGATGAGCGCGGCGGCGCGCGCGATCAGGCGAAACATCGAACCGGCAAGCACAAGCCCGGCTGAACCGGTGCTGAAGCAAGGCGAATTCTGGGCCATTGCGCGCCAGATAGCGCGCGGGCCGCGATCAGGCCAGCAGCTTGCGTGCAGCTTTCTCGAACAGCGGCACGTCGCCGCTGACTTCGCCCAGCAGGACCACTTCGCCATTGGGCAGCCGCCGGGCCACCAGCAGGGCGAATTCGTCACCTTCCGCCGGCGTCTCGGCGATCGGGCAATGTTCCAGCTTGCGCAATTTGCGCATCAGGGTCTTTCGCGGCGCATCGCGGACCACGGCGGGCTTGCCGCTTTCTTCGCGGCGCAACCTGCGCTCCTCGGTGACAATACCTTTCAGGCCGCCGGCTGCGTCGGCAAGATAGCCGGCCAACTGGCCCCGGGGCACCTGGCGCCGGCGGGCGTGGCCGAGCGCCGCGGCATATTCGGCGAGGCGCGTCTTGTCGTAGTCCGCCCCGAAGACCAGTTTGACCACCGGAGTCAGCGGCGCGCGGTCCTGAACGGTCAGTCCGGCATCGGCGGCGATTTCCGCGAACGCTTCCGGCTCCGTTTCGGCGGCGAGGGCAAAATCATGGGCGCGCGAGATCGCGGCATAGAGGGCGCTGCGCGAACGATCCTCGCTGCCCTTGGCCGCAAGCGCCAGTTCGCGGGCCGAGGCGAGCCAGTCGGCCAGGCCCATCTCGGCACTCGCCGCGTTGTCGAGCGGCAAGTCTGCCGAAGGGAAAGCGGACAGATCGAGTTCGCCGGTCTGGGCGAATTCCGGGCTTGGCCAGCCGGATCCAACCTCCGGCTCTTCCATTGGCCCGGTGAGATCGAGAATTCCGCCGTTCTCGCTGGGCCCGTCTGCCCATTCGCTCATCGGCTCGCGCGAACGAGGCGTATCGGGCATAGCATCGAGCGCCTGTCCGATTTCGAGCAGCAATTCATCCGTGGTCTGCTGGTCGGCCAGTTCCTTCCAGTTGATCACGCCGCAGATGTAGTCGATCGTTTCGCCGTCGTTTGAGAACGGAAGGAGAATGCCGCGATAGAGAATCAGTTTGCCGCTGTTGTTGACGAATTCCGCTTCGAATCCGATTGGCGCCTGATTGGCGATGATCTGCATGTAATGGTCGGTAATGCGTGACAGCAAGGAGCGGCTGGGCACGTCGGAAAGATACTGTATCTCCGCGGGGTTATCGCCGCATTCTGCCGCCAGCGCCTCGCCGATGTAGCGGACCTTGGGATTTTCGATGCCGGCCGTGAAATCGAGAAAGACGCTGTTCGCGCTGATGCCGGGAAGGCTGCCAGGTTCGAGATCGTCGATGGAGGGGAAATTGCGATCTTCGAGAAGGCTCGCCCATAGATTGTAGGCGCGAACCTGCATGCGCCGCTCGTCCTGGCCAATGGCCTCGGGCGGCAGTTCGCGCACGGGTTCGTCCTCGGCCCAGCCGAAATCCCGGTCTTCGGCCCCGGTCGAATCGTCCGGAAAGGAGCCCCGCAAAGTATCCATGTGGTTTCCCCACTCGATCAGTCCCGTCCGTATTGGCGCATCGTGGTAAATTAACCGTTAAGTCGCCGGGATTTGCGCAACGGGCACCGCAGCATGCGCTTGCCGGGGGCATCGCGGGGGGCTAAGGGCGCGCCCCATGTTGACCAAGCTCACCCAGCAACCCGGAGACGCGCTGCTCGCGCTGATCAAGCTCCACAATTCCGATCCGCGCGCGGACAAGATCGATCTTGGCGTTGGCGTCTACAAGACCGGGCAGGGCGACACCCCCGTCTTCGCCGCGATCAAGCAGGCCGAGCGCCGCCTGCTGGAGACGCAGGATACCAAGGCCTATCTCGGCCCCGAAGGCGACATGGGCTTCGTCAAGGCCTTGATGCCCTACGTTTTCGGCGCTGCGGACCCCGACATGGGCGGGCGGATCGAGGGCATGCAAGTGCCCGGCGGCACCGGCGGCGTGCGGCTCGCCGTGGCAGTCGCCGCGCGCGCCGGGGCAAAGCGCATCCTGATGGGCACGCCCAGCTGGCCCAATCATGCGCAGATCGTCGCCGACGTCGGCCTGGCTACCCAGGGCTTCAACCATGCGACCGCCGATGGCGCGGCAGACATGGAGGCCCTGCGAGCGGCGCTGGCCGGTGCCGGGCCAGAGGACGCGATCCTGCTGCATGGCTGCTGCCACAACCCCAGCGGCATCGATTACAGCAATGCCGAATGGGACGAGATCGCCGCGCTGCTGGCGGAACGCGAGGTGCTGCCGATTCTCGATCTGGCCTACCAGGGTCTGGGTCACGGCATGGAAGAAGACGCCTATGGTGTGCGCAGGGTGCTCAGCCAGGTGCCCGAAGCATTGGTCGCGCAAAGCTGCGACAAGAACTTCGGCCAGTACCGCGACCGGGTCGGCGCGCTCTATGCGATGATGGCCGAGCCGGGCCAGCTGCCCTTGCCAATTTCCAACCTCTACGCGCTCGCCCGCGCCAACTGGTCGCAGCCGCCCGATCACGGCGGCGCGGCGGTGCGGATCGTGCTGGAAGATGCACAGCTTACAAGCCTCTGGCTCGACGAACTCGACACCATGCGCGCCCGCATGCGCCAGGTGCGCGAGCAATTGGCCTTGGCGGGCAAGGTGGGCCAGTTCGATCTGGCGCCGGTCGGCAAGCAGAATGGGCTGTTCTCGGTTCTGCCCTTCACCCAGGACCAGATCCAGGCGATGCGCGAACGGCATGGCATCTATTTTGCAGGCTCGGGCCGGATCAACATTGCCGGGCTGACGACGGCCAACATTGGCAAGTTCATCGAGGCGTTAAACGACGTTTCAAACTGATATGGACCGGCAGCCCAGCCTTGAAGGCGACCAGCTGCTGCTCAGGCCCCTGCGCGAAAGCGACTGGCAGGCGCTGTTCGCCGTCGCCGGCGATCCGCTGATCTGGGAATTGCATCCGCAGCACAACCGCTGGCAGGAGCCTGTGTTCCGCACCTATTCCGAGGATGCCCTGGCCAAGGGCGGGGCCATGGCCGTGATTGACCGGCAGGGCGGCGAAATCGTCGGTTCTTCGCGCTGGCAAGAATACGATCCGGCCAATGGCGGCGTAGTCGAGATCGGCTGGACTTTCCTCGCCCGCAGCCACTGGGGCGGCGCGTTCAATCGCGAGCTCAAGCGGTTGATGCTGGCCCACGCCTTCCGCTACGTCGAACGCGTAAGGTTCCGGGTGGGCGAGGGCAACCTGCGTTCTCGGCGGGCGATGGAGAAGATCGGCGGGCGGCTGTGCGAGGAAACCACGCTGGAAGAGACGGCCAGCGGCACAGTGCTGCATGTACAATATGAGATTGGCCGCAGCGACTTTGGGTCCGGACCGCTCTTAGCCTAACCCCTAAGGCTTTGCATCCGCTGCAAATACCTAGCCAGCACGTCGATCTCCAGATTCACCGCATCCCCTTCCGCAAGCGTGCCCAACGTGGTCACTTCGGCGGTGTGCGGAATGATGTTCACCGAGAAGTGGCAGGTGCCATCCGGCTGGTCGGCGACGTCGTTTACCGTCAGCGAAACCCCGTCCATGGTGATCGATCCCTTGGGCGCCAGATAGGGCGCGAGGTCGCGGGGGGTCTCGATGCCGATGCGGCGTGATTCGCCTTCGGGGCAGACGCCCACGACCTTGCCCACGCCATCGACATGGCCGGTGACGATATGCCCGCCCAGCTCGTCGCCCAGCTTGAGCGCCGGTTCGAGATTGAGCCGCGTCCCCTCGGTCCAGCGCCCCGGCGCGGTGCGCGCGACGCTTTCGCCGGAAATGTCGACCGAGAACCAGGCGTCGCCAGCCGCGCCGCCCTTGCCGGTGACGGTGAGGCATGTGCCCGAACAGGCGATCGAGGCGCCCACGGCGATCTGCGCCGGGTCCCACGGGCAGGATATAACCGCGTGCAGGTCGCCGGCCTGTTTCGCTTCGCGGATTTCGCCGATGGCTGTGACTATTCCGGTGAACATGGAACAGGTTCGTAGACTTCCAATGTGTCGCTGCCAAGCGTCTGGCTGTCGACCATTCGCCATGGCGCCTTCCCACTCGTCAGCGCGCCGAGAGCGAACTCAGGCAAGGCGGGAACACCCGGGCCGATATCGAAGGGCGCGCGATAGATGACCAGGCGGTCCACCAGCCCCGTCCCGGCAAAGGCCCGCGCCACTTCGGCCCCGCCTTCGACGAAGAGATACTGCACATCGCCCATATCCTTGACTGCTTGCGGCGAGGCCAGCTTGCGCCAGCCGTCGGGCGCTGCCCCTCGCGTCAGCACCCAGCGCTCGGGGCTGCGCGCCTCAAGCCCGGGCAGGCGCACGTCGAGCCGGGGCGAATCGGCGCGCAGCGTGCCGCCGCCCACCAGGATGGCGTCGCTTTTCGCCCGCAGCGCATGGCAATGCGCCCGCGCCGCCTCGCCGGTCAGCCAGCGATCCTCGCCCGGCGGGCGGGCAAGGCAGCCGTCCTGAGACAAGGCGAGCTTGAGGGTGACGTGGGGCCGCCCCTTGCCGCGCAGCGAGAGATAGCCGGCAAGGCTGGCTAATGCACGGGACGACGGCAGCAAGTCGGCAGCGATGCCCGCCGCGCGGATTCGGGCCATGCCCTTACCGACGGTGCGCGTGTCGGGATCCTCGCAGCCGATGACGACTCGCGAAAGCCCCGATGCCGCGACCAGATCGGCGCAGGCCGGGCCGCGCGGGCTTTCGTGCGCGCAGGGTTCGAGCGTGACATAGAGAGTGCCGCCTGTCGCGTTCTCGCCCGCCTGCGCCAGCGCGACGGCCTCGGCATGGGGTCTGCCGCCCGCGCCGGTCCAGCCGCGTCCCACAACGCAGCCCTCGCGCACGATCATCGCGCCCACCGCCGGATTTGGCCGGCTCAGCGGCCTTGCGCGTTCGGCAAGGCTAGCCGCCGCCGCCAGCCAGCGCGCGTCGTCGTCCTCAGCGCTTGTCACGATTCGAGTAATAGTCTTCCTGGCGCTTGCGCAGTTCGGCAAAGGCCGCGCGTTGCTGGGCCAGCCGCTGGGCGCGCTCCGCATCGGCCTGGCGCTTCATTTCATCGACATCGAGCCCGGTCGCCCGTCCGATCGCCATATAGGCCTGCTGCTGCTCGGCGCGCAGCCTGGCCTCGCGGGCGGCGATCATGTCCTTGATGCGCTGGTTCGCCAGATTGCTGCGCTCGATCTCGGCCAGGCTGCGGTCGGCGCGCCAGCTGGTGATATAGGTGATTTCCGGGCGTCGCGGCTGGCCGCGCACTTCATCCTGGGCAAAGGCCCAGAACATGGCGAGCGGCGGAATGGCGGCGAGCGCGGCGATCCGCCAGCGGTTGGGGCCGGCTTCGCGGAACACGCCAAGCAAGTCGCCGAAAGCCCCGCCGACATCGACGTCGGCCCACATTCCGGTGCGTCTGGACAAGAACATGGATTGCCAAATAGGCCTTTCCGGCCGCCAGCGCCAGTAATTCTAGCCGAACGGCAGGTAGAGCCCCCGCCCTTCGTGTTTGAGCCAGCGATTGGCCGCGGCAATGTCGCCTTCGAATATTTCGCCCAGCAGGGCGTGGAAGCGCGGACTGTGATCGAAATGGACCATGTGCGCGACTTCGTGCGCCACCACCGAGCGCCTGACGTAATCGGGCGCCATGACCAGCCGCCAGTTGATCCTGACCATGCCCTTGCTTGAACAGCTGCCCCAGCGCCGTTGCGCGCCGGACAGCGCCAGCTTTGGCACGTCGCGCCCGGCCGTCGCGCAATAGTGGGCCAGATCCTCGGCCAGCAGGCGCCGCGCTTCGGTTTCCAGCCAGCGGCGCAGGCGCGAGGAGACGGATTCGGCGGGGCCGCCGAGCGCGATGACGCCTTGGGTCAGACACGGGCGGCGAGGGGCGGCCTCATTGTGCTCGATGCGCACAATGTCGCCGCGATAGGGCAGCATGGAGCCATGGCGCAGCGGCTCCGTCCGCACCGGCACGGCCGCAAGCTGCCGCTCCAGCCAGTCGCTGCGCGACCGGGCGAAAGCCAGCGCCTCTTCCAGCCGGCCCCAGCGCGGCATGGAGACACGCACTTCGCTGCCATCGGGAGCCAGCCGCAGGGTAAGGCGCTTGGCATGGCCCAGCCGGCGAATGGCAAGGGGCAACCTCTGCCCCGCCACTTCAATCATGGGCGGAATCCTTGGATTGCGGCGCAGCCAGTCGATCATCGTGAAAAGGGGCCATTATCGGGCCAGACGATCCGCTCCTCGATCGGCCCTGCCTCGTCCTCGGAGATGACTTTTCCGGCCACCGAAATGCCCGCGCGATGCACGGCTTCGCGATCCCCGCTGATCAGATAGTGCCAGTCGGGCAAGGCCTCGCCATTGGCCCTCAGGCGATAGGCGCAAGTCTCGGGCAGCCAGGTCACTTCGGCGGCAAGGCGTGGCGTCAGCCGCAGGCAATCGGGCACCAGCGCCTTGCGGTTGCGATAGTCGCGGCATTGCGCCTTTCCGATGTCGAGCAGGCGGCAGGCGACATCGGTGAAATAGATATCGCCGGTGTCCTCGTCTTCCACCTTGTGCAGGCAGCACTGGCCGCAGCCGTCGCACAGCGCTTCCCATTCGGTGCGGCTCAGCTCTTCGAGCGGGCGCAGCCAGAACGGCTCGCCATCGCTGTGGCCGGGGCTGGCTAGTGCACCCATTTCTCAAGCTCTGCCGCCACGGCCTCGGCCCCCAGGTCTGAAGGCAAAGTCGCCAGCGGCTTGCCATCGCGGTCCATCAGATAGGCGATGCGGGTGTGGTTCACGAGGTAGCCGCCCGGCGTCATCTCGCCCTTGGCGTAATAGACGGCAAAGGCCCGGGCGGCCTGGGCGACTTCGCGCTCGCTGCCGGTAAGGCCGATCAGGCGGGGCGAAAAAGCGGCGGCGAATTCGCCGACGCGCGCGGGGGTATCGCGTTCCGGATCGACCGAAATGAAGATCGGCTGCACCTGGTCCGCTAGTCGCGGATGGTCTTTCGCGAAAAGGCCGTACCCGCGCATCAGGTTTCCTACATCGGTCGGGCAGACATCGGGGCAGAAGGTATAGCCGAAATAGACGATCCGGTACCTGCCGTCGAAATTGCGCCAATGCATATAGCGCCCGTCCTTGTTGACCAGATCGAACTCGCCGCCGATTCGGGCACGGGCCAGCGGCGGTTCCTCGCTGGGTCCGCAGGCGGATAGTGCGAGCGTCAGCAGGCCGGCGGCGAACAAGGTCTTCAGTCTGGACATGGCGGACCGGTTCATGCTCTGCTAAACACCTCGGTGCAAGTGGGGCGGGGCAGATGCCGCCGGGCAAGACAGGAGATATGCAGAGTGACAATGCCACGGGCCATCGCCGGCATACTTTCGGCCGCCCTGGCGGGCGCCATGATGCTCCCGGCTCCCGCAACCGCGCAGTTTTCCAAGGGCTACAAATTCCTTGAAGCGGTGCGAAAGAAGGAAGGGCAAGAGGTCACAGACCTGCTAAACGAGCCGGGCACAACTATCGTCAATGCCCGCGATGTCTCCAGCGGGGACACGGCGTTGCACATCGTCACCCAGCGCCGCGACCTTACCTGGATGAATTTCCTGATCGGCAAGGGCGCCAATGTCGATATGCGAAACGAACAGGGCGCGACTCCGATGCAAATCGCTGTAAGCCTGGGATTTGCCGAAGGCGTCGAAGCGCTGCTCAAAGGCCACGCCAAGGTTGACGAGCCTGGCTCTCAGGGCGAAACCCCGCTGATTACCGCAGTACATCGGCGCGACATCGCCATCATGCGGCTGCTCCTGAAGGCCGGCGCCGATCCTGACCGGGCGGATAATTCCGGCCGTTCCGCACGCGACTATGCCATGCTCGGCGGCCGTAGCTCGTCGCTGGTCGCCGAAATCGAATCGAATGCCAAGCCCAAAGGCGAGCAGACTGGCACTCGCCGGTCCTACGGCCCGACGCTTTGACCGGGATGGGTGGCCAGGCCGATCTTACGCTCGACGAATTGCGCCTGGCGCTGGCGCCGGTCGTCGCCGATACTGCCGCCTTCGATGGCTGGGGCGCTGCGGGAATTGAGAGTGCGGCGCGGGCCGAAGGGGTAGATCCGCATGTCGCGGCGCTGGCATTTCCCCATGGCGCAATGGACGCCATCGCTGCATGGATCGAAACCGTGGACCTCGCCATGGCGCAGGCCCATTCGATCGAATCGCTGTCCAAGCTGCCGGTGCGCGAGCGTATTCGGACCCTGGTGCGTTTTCGGCTGGAAGCCATTTCGGGACATGAGGAAGCCCTGCGCCGCGCGCTTTCGATCATGACCCTGCCGCAAAACGCAGCACGCTCGTTGCGAATGGGCTGGCACAGCGCCGATGCCATGTGGCGGCTGGCCGGAGACAAGGCGACCGATTTCAATCACTATACCAAACGGACAATTCTGGCCGCAGTCTATGCCTCGACACTGGCCGTATTCGCCGGGGACGTGAGCGAGGGCAAGGCCGAAACTCTCGCCTTCCTCGACCGCCGCCTTGAAGGTGTGATGCGTTTCGAAAAAGCCAAGACGCGGGTTTTGCGGCCCGCCGATGAACGCTTCAGCATGGCGCGCTTTCTCGGGCGGTTGCGCTACCCGGCTTCCTGACCCGGCTTTGACTTCGGTCAATTTATTGCGAATGAGTTGCAATTACGCTGTCCATATGGCAGCGGCTCGGTCCCATGACGCTCGATAGACTCCCGATCGGCCAGCATGCCCGCATCGTCGCGGTCGATTGGCCGCGCCTTGCCGGTGAGGAGGGGCAACGGCTGCGTGCACTGGGGATCGATGAGGGCGCCGAAGTGGCCGTCGCCCACCGCGGCGTGTTCGGCGGGCGCGATCCGCTGGCTGTCACTATCGGCCGCATGACCGTTGCCTTGCGCCGCGCCCATGCCAGCGCGATGCAGGTCGAGCAGATCTGAGCCGGCGCGCATGACCCGGAGGCGCACCGCCGCGCTGGTCGGCAATCCCAATGCGGGAAAGAGCGCGCTGTTCAACGCGCTGACCGGCGCAAGGCAAAAGATCGCCAACTATCCGGGGGTGACAGTCGAGCGCAAGGCGGGGCGGCTCGTGCTGCCCTCGGGCGAACCGGTCGAACTTACCGACTTGCCCGGCAGCTACGGTCTTGCCGCGACCAGCCCCGACGAGGAAGTGACGCGCAAGGTCATTCTCGGCGAACTGCCGGGCGAAGCGGCGCCGGATGTACTGGTGGTGGTGCTCGATGCCTCCAATCTCGAACAGCATCTGGTTTTCGCCCTCGAAGTGATCGAACTGGGCAAGCCGACAGTCGTCGCGCTCAACATGCTGGACCTGGCCGAGCGCGATGGTCTCACCATCGATCCGGCGGCGCTGGCGAGCGAACTGGGTGTGCCGGTGGTGCCGACTGTCGCCGTGCGCCGGCGCGGGCTCGAAGTGCTGACACAGGCGATTGCCGCAGCCGAGGAGCGCGCGGCCGAACCGCGCCATCCGCATGTGCTCGACGCCGAACGCCGCCTTACGGCCCAGGCCATTGCCCGCGGCGCGATACTTGCCGAGACTCGCGAGCACCGGCTGCATTCGCGGCTCGACCGGCTGTTCCTGCATCCCTGGTTGGGGCCGCTGATTCTCTTCGCGCTGTTGTTTGTCGTGTTCCAGGCCGTATTTGCCGGCGCAGCGCCCTTTGCCGATGCGCTTGACGGCGCGGTAGGCTGGCTGGGCGAGAACGTGCGCCGCCTCATGACGCCGGGCCTGCTGCGCGATCTGGTGACTGACGGGATTCTGGCGGGCGTCGGCTCGGTCGTGGTGTTCCTGCCGCAGATCGTCATCCTGTTCTTCTTCATCCTCGCCCTTGAGTCCACGGGCTACATGGCGCGCGCGGCTTTCCTGATGGACCGGATGATGGCGCGTGTCGGCCTGTCGGGCCGCAGCTTCATTCCGCTGCTTTCCAGCTTCGCCTGCGCCGTGCCGGGCATCATGGCGACGCGCGGCATTGCTGATGCCAAGGACCGGCTGACCACTATCCTGATCGCGCCCTTGATGACCTGCTCGGCACGGTTGCCGGTCTATGCGGTGATTATCGCCGCCTTCATTCCCAACCGCACGGTCGCGGCGGGAGTGGGCCTCCAGGGGCTGGTGCTGTTCGCGCTCTACGTCGCAGGCATTCTGGGCGCCATGGCGGTTGCCCTGGTGCTGCGCCGCTCGGTCACTCAGGGCGCGGCTTCGGGCTTCATCATGGAATTGCCCAAGTATCAGCTTCCCCGTCTTGGCGACCTTGCGCTCGGCCTGTTCCAGCGCGCCTGGATTTTCCTTCGGCGCGCCGGCACGATCATTTTCATGGTGACGGTGGTATTGTGGCTGCTGCTCAATTTTCCGCGCGCCGCGCCGGGCGAAAGCCAGGTCGATGCCTCGGTCGCCGGCAAGCTGGCCAATGGTCTGGCGGTGGTGGTCGAACCGATCGGCTTCAACCGCGACATTGCCCTGGCGCTGATCCCGGCCATGGCGGCGCGCGAAGTGGCGGTCTCTTCGCTGGCCACCACCTATGCCGTTGATTCGCCCGATCAGGCCGTTACTGCCCGCGCCCTTGGCGCCCAGCTCAAGGCGCACTGGTCATTGCCGACTGCGCTCGCCTTCCTCGCCTGGTTCGTCTTCGCGCCGCAGTGCCTTTCGACCATCGCGGTTGCCCGGCGTGAAACGAATGGGTGGAAATGGCCGGTGTTCATGCTCGGCTATCTGTTTGCGTTGGCCTACATCGCGGCGGGAGTCACCTATTGGACGGCAGTGTGGCTGGGGCTGGGCTGATTGGATTCGCGCAAAGGCGCAAAGGCACGAAAGGGCTTCGCTTGGCCGAAGGCCTTGGATCTGTCCGGCCGTAGCGATTTGGGCGGAGTGCGAGTTGTCCAAGCGGCTTCGCCGCAATCCCGACACCTTCGCGCCTTCGCGCCTTCGCGCCTTCGCGCCTTTGCGCCTTTGCGTGAATCCATCCCCCCGAACGGGGAAAACCGTCACCATTCCACTGGCCCTTGCGCCTCCGAACGATTAGGCCCTTGCCGATAACAAGGCGAGAATCGATTCCATGGCAGGCAGCGTCAACAAGGTCATCCTGATCGGCAATCTGGGCGCGGATCCCGAAACGCGCACCTTCCAGAATGGCGGCAAGGTCTGCAACATCAGGATCGCCACGTCCGAAAGCTGGAAAGATCGCAATACCGGCGAAAAGCAGGAACGCACCGAATGGCACTCCGTCGCCATTTTCTCCGAAGGCCTCGCCGGGGTCGCCGAACGATACTTGCGCAAGGGCAGCAAGGTTTACGTCGAAGGCCAGCTGCGCACGCGCAAATGGCAGGATCAGAGCGGCAATGACCGGTATTCCACCGAAGTCGTGCTGCAAGGCCCCGGGGCAGTGCTGACCATGCTCGATGGCGCGCCCGGAGGCGGCGGTGGCCAGCGTTCGGGCGGCGGCAATGACTGGGGAGGCGGCCAGCGCTCGTCGGGCGGTAGCAGCGGAAGCGGCGGCGGCAATGACTGGGGTAGTGGCTCTGGTGGCGGTTCCTCGCGCGGACTGGCGGACGATCTCGACGACGATATTCCGTTCTAGACCCGCCAGTCCACCATGCCCCGGCCATTGGTCTCCAGAAACGCATTGGCCTGGCTGAAATGGCGGCAGCCGAGAAACCCGGAATGCGCAGACAACGGGCTGGGGTGCGGGGCAGTGAGCACCAGGTGCCTGCCGCCGTTCAGCCCGGGCACGCGCAAGGCCTTGTTCTTTGCATGGCTGCCCCATAGCAGAAATACGCAGGGCTCTTCCTTTGCCGCTACCGCCGCCACGGCGGCATCGGTGATTGCTTCCCAGCCCAGCCCCGCATGCGAACCGGCCCGGCCTTGTTCCACGGTCAGCGAATTGTTGAGCAGCAGAACGCCCTGCCGCGCCCAGTTCGACAGATTGCCGTGCGCGGGCCGCGGCAGGCCAAGGTCGCTTTCCAGTTCCTTGTAGATATTGATCAGCGAAGGCGGCACTTTCTCGCCTTCGGGCACCGAGAAGCACAAGCCATGCGCCTGGCCGGGGCCGTGATAGGGGTCCTGCCCCAGGATCACGACCTTCACCTTGTCGAGCGGCGTCAGTTCGAGCGCGGCAAGCCGCGAGCCGCGCGGTGGATAGATCTGCTTGCCTGCCGCTTCCTCGGCCTTGAGGAAACCGCCGAGCTTTCGCGCCTGTGGCGTGGCGAGCATTGGCTCGAGCGCCGGGCGCCACGAATCCGGAACTGCATCGGAATTGGCCAACGGGACTTCCCTCAAGGTGCGCTTGTCTCTAAGCACTCAGGCCATATGGCTGTCCACCTCCACGAAGAAGATCTGCCCGAGGGCGTGCTCGCTCCCGGCCCCGTCGCGGTCGATACCGAGACCATGGGGCTTATCACCCCGCGCGACAGGCTGTGCCTGGTGCAGATTTCCGATGGCGGGGGCGACGAGCACCTGGTGCGGTTTTCGCCCGGAAGCACGTTCGCTGCGCCCAACCTGAAGGCAGTGCTGGCCGATCCCGCGCGGCTCAAACTCTATCATTTCGCGCGGTTCGATCTGGCCGCGATCGAGCATTACATGGGTGTCGTGGCGGCGCCGGTGTTCTGCACCAAGATCGCCAGCAAGCTGGTGCGCACCTATACCGACCGGCACGGGCTCAAGGACCTGGTCCGCGAATTGCTGGGCAAGGAACTGTCGAAGCAACAGCAATCGAGCGACTGGGGCGGGGCGGAGCTGAGCGAGGCGCAGCTCGAATATGCCGCATCGGACGTGCGCCACTTGCACGCCATGCACACGATTCTGGTCGAACGGCTGGCACGCGAACACCGAAGCGAGATTGCCCAGGCCTGTTTCGATTTCCTGCCCGCGCGCGCGCGGCTCGATCTGGCCGGCTGGCCCGATCACGACATATTCAGCCACGAATCCGCATAGCCGCCAGAGCTCCTGCCCGACATGACTCAAGCCGCCGACATCGTCCGCTCCAAGCGCGTCTCGCTTGCCCTGCCGGGCGGCAAGCACGACCGGATGGTTCGCGTGCTGTCGACACTGCTGCCCGCGGGAATCGGCATGCTGGCGGCGGTGATGATTCTCGCCCCGCTCTCGCCGCGCGGCGAAATCAGCTTCCTGCTGGATCGCAACAAGGTCGCCATTGCCGAGGATCGCATCAGCGTCGCCGATGCCAAATACCGCGGTGAAGACAACCACGGCCGGCCTTTCGCGCTCAGCGCCGCCTCGGCGGTGCAGGCGCAGGCGAGCGATCCGGTGGTACGCATGGAAAGCCTGAGCGCCGCAATTGAAATGAGCGATGGTCCCGCCTTGCTGTCCGCGCCGGGCGGGCTTTACAATTTCGACTTGCAGACTGTGAAAATCGATGGGCCGGTGGAATTTTCCGCCGCCGATGGCTATCGCCTGACCACCCGGGGGGTGACTGTCGATCTCCGGGACCAGCGGGTGACGGGAACGGGCGGCATCGAGGGCGCGGTTCCGGCTGGCACTTTTTCCGCCGAAGAGATAGTCGCCGATCTCGATGAACGCACGGTGGCGCTGGTCGGACGCGCCAGGCTGCGGATGACGCAAGGCAAGCTGAGGATCCCATGATGGCGAAACGCACTTTGAAGTCGCTGATCTGGCGCGCGGGCTTCGCGGGCTTCGCGGGCGGCGCGGCGCTGGTGGCCATGCAGCACGCCACGGCCCAGGGCATCGGCGCGCACAACACCGGCGCGCCGGTCAATTATGCCGCCGACCGGATCGAACTGCAGGACAAGCAGAAGCGCGTGGTTCTTTCGGGCAATGTCGATATCAGCCAGGGCGACTTGCGCCTGCACGCCGGGCGCACCACCGTGGCCTATACCGACGATGGCGGGCTCAAGATCCAGCGGATGGATGCAACCGGCGGCGTGCTGGTAACGCGCGGTGGCGAAACCGCGCGCGGCGATGTCGCGGTCTACGATTTCAACCGGCGGGTGATTGTCCTGGCTGGCGGCGTGGCGCTGCGACGTGGCGGCGACACGCTCAATGGCGGCCGGCTGACGATCGATCTCAACAGCGGCATTTCCAGCGTCGATGGCCGCGGCGCCGGTTCTTCGCCGGCATTGGGCGGCACATCGGGCGGCAGTGGCGGCCGGGTCACCGGTTCGTTCTCCGTCCCCACGCGCAATTGAGCAGCGGGGACCGGGGGACAGCCGATGGCGGGCAAGGTTGCGCTTATCACCGGGGTTACCGGGCAGGACGGCGCCTATCTGGCGCGGCTGCTGCTGGAACAGGGCTATGAAGTCCATGGGCTCAAACGGCGCTCATCCTCGTTCAACACCGGGCGGATCGAGGACATCTACGAAGACCCGCATGTCGAACACCAGCGCTTCCGCCTGCATTTCGGCGACCTTACCGATGCCACAAACCTGATTCGCGTGGTTCAGGAAGTGCAGCCTGACGAGATCTACAATCTCGCGGCGCAAAGCCATGTTCAGGTGAGTTTCGAGACGCCCGAATATACCGCCAATGCCGATGCCCTCGGCACGCTGCGGCTGCTGGAAGCAATCCGCATTCTGGGGCTGGAGAAGAAGACGCGTTTCTACCAGGCCTCGACCTCGGAAATGTATGGCCTGGTCCAGCAGGTGCCGCAGAACGAGCAGACGCCGTTCTATCCGCGCTCGCCCTATGGCGTCGCCAAGCTCTATGGCTACTGGATCACGGTCAATTACCGCGAGGCCTATGGGCTGCATGCCTCGAACGGCATCCTGTTCAATCACGAAAGCCCGATCCGGGGCGAAACTTTCGTCACGCGCAAGATCAGCCGTGCCGCCGTCGCGATTGCGCAGGGGCGGCAGGACAAGCTCTACATCGGCAATCTCGATGCCAAGCGCGACTGGGGTCATGCCAGGGAATATGTCCGCGGCATGTGGCTGATGCTGCAACAGGACGAGCCGGACGACTATGTGCTGGCGACCGGTGAGACGACATCGGTGCGCACGTTTGCCGAGTGGGCCTTTGCCGATGCCGGGATCGAGATCGAATGGCGCGGCGAGGGGGCGGACGAGCAGGGCCTTTGCCGGAAAACCGGGAAGAGCCTGATCGAAATCGACCCGCGCTATTTCCGCCCGGCCGAAGTCGATCTCCTGATCGGCGATGCGAGCAAGGCACACCGCCAGCTGGGCTGGAAGCACGAAACCAGCGCGCGCGAACTGGCGCGCGAGATGGTCGAGGCGGATCTGGCCGCGCTGCTCGGCGGCGCAGTCGGCGGCCAGTTCTGACCATGGCCGCGCCCTGGCTGCTGCACGGCAAGCGCATCTATGTGGCGGGGCATCGGGGAATGGTCGGCTCGGCGCTGGTGCGGCGGCTGGCCAGCGAAGACTGCCAGGTGCTGACCGCACCGCGTGGCGTCGACTTGCGCGAACAGGCGGCAGTGCGTGGCTGGATCGAGGAAAATCGCCCGCAAGGTGTCGTGATCGCCGCCGCGCGGGTCGGCGGCATTCGCGCCAACGACAGCCGGCCGGGCGAATTCATCTACGATAACCTGATGATCGAGGCCAACCTGATCGAGGCGGCGCGGGCTTGCGGCGTCGAGAAGCTACTGTTCCTTGGCTCTTCGTGCATCTACCCGCGCGATGCCGTGCAGCCGATGACCGAGGAGGCCCTGCTCACCGGGCCGCTCGAAGCGACCAACCAGTGGTATGCCATTGCCAAGATCGCCGGGATCAAGCTGTGCCAGGCCTATCGCCGCCAGTATGGCTGCGATTTCATCAGCGCCATGCCGACCAATCTCTATGGCCCGGGCGACAATTTCGACCTCGAAAGCTCGCATGTCCTGCCCGCGCTGATCCGCAAGGCGCACGAGGCGAAGCTTGCCGGGGCAAAGGCTATGACCATCTGGGGCACGGGGGCGCCCTTGCGCGAATTGCTGCATGTCGACGATCTGGCCGAGGCCTGCGTCTTTCTGCTCCGGAACTACAGCGAGGAGAGCCACATCAACGTCGGCTCGGGCCGCGAGCTGACCATTCTCGCGCTGGCGGAAATGGTGGCGGGCATTGTCGGGTTCGCGGGGCGGATCGAATGCGATCGCTCCCGGCCCGACGGCACGCCGCGCAAGGTGATGGACAGCGGGCGGATCATGGCCATGGGCTGGCGCCCGCGTATCAAGCTGGAAGATGGCATCGCCGATGTCTATCGCCGCTTCCTCGCCGGTGAAGTGCGCGAATGAACAGGGTGTTGGGGGCGTGAAGCTGCTCGTCGTCGGTCTCAACTATGCGCCCGAGCAAGTCGGCATCGGCCCGTATACGGCCGGACTGTGCGAATGGCTGGCAGGCTGTGGCCATAACGTCGAAGTGGTCGCGGGTGAACCCTACTATCCCGAATGGCGGCGGCGCGATGGCGTTTCCGGCCCGTCCGCGCGCAGAGTGGAAAACGGCGTCGGGGTGCGGCGTTGCCGGCACTACATCCCGTCGCAGCCAAGTGGATTGAAGCGGCTGGCGCATCTTTTCTCCTTCTCGCTGTCGGCGCTGGGCCCGGCCTGCGCCGCCGCGCGACGGCAGCGGCCCGACGCAGTGTTCACGGTGGCCCCTTCGCTCATGAGCGTGCCCGTGGCCTGGCTGGCGGCGAAACTGGCCGGGGCGAAACTCTGGGTGCACGTGCAGGATTTCGAAGCGGAAGCCGCTTTCGTCACCGGGTTGCTCAAGCCCGGCCTCACCGCGCGGCTGGCGCAATGGCTGGAGCGGCGGCTGCTTGGGCTGGGGCGCTGCGTATCGGCGATCAGCCCGCAGATGGTGGCGCGGCTTCAGGCCAAGGGCATTGCCGCGGAGCGCAGTTACGAACTTCGCAACTGGGCAAACGATTCGTTCAAACCCGATATGACCGAGGCCGCGCGTTACCGCGAGGAATGGAACATCGGCGCGCGCCATGTCGCGCTCTATTCGGGCAATATCGCCAACAAGCAGGGTATCGAACTGGTGGTCGAGACCGCGCGGCTGCTCACCGCTCGCGAGGATCTGGTTTTTGTCATTTGCGGCGAGGGTCCCAGCCGGATGCGGCTGGAGGAGCAATGCGCCGGGCAGACGAATGTTCAGTTGCATGGCTTGCAGCCGGCCGGACGGATGGGCGGGCTGCTGGCCATGGCTTCGGTCCATCTGCTGCCGCAGATTCCGGGCGCGGCCGATCTGGTGCTGCCGTCCAAGCTCACCAACATGCTGCTGTCGGGCAGACCGGTCGTGACGACGGCCTCGGAAGGCACCGGGCTTGCCGCCGAAGTGGAAGGTTGCGGCCTCGTCACCGAGCCGGGCGATGCTGTAAAATTCGCAAAGGCCATCGAGCGATTGCTCGACGATCCGGCGCTGGCTGAAAGTCTTGGCGCAGGCGCCGCCGCCCGGGCCCGCAGCCACTGGCAGCGCGATGCCATCCTGCGCCGCTTCGAGGCGCGGCTCGTCGCGCTCGCGAGCGCAGCATGATCGCCGCTTGCCCCCTGCCCCGCGCTTCCGCTAGGTGCCCCGGCGCCAGTCTGTTCAGCCAGGAAAGTCCCGCCAGCCGATGAAACGACAAAACTGCATGGTTTGCGGCGGGGTGCGGTTGCATGAGTTCATCGATTGCGGCGATCAGCCCAATGGCAACCACTTCCTCTATGCCGACGAACTGGCCGGCGAAGTCACTTTCCCGCTCGCCATGATGGTCTGCGAGGATTGTTGGGAAGTGCAGATCGCCGAATTCCCCTCGCAGGAACTGCTCTTCCGCGACCATCCCTATGTAACCGGCACCAGCGAGCCGGTGGTGCGCCATTTCCAGGCTCTGGCGCCACATGTGGTCGAAAAGCTGGGGCTGAAACCGAACGATCTGGTCATCGATGTCGGCTGCAACGACGGCACTCTGCTCCAGGCCTTCGCGGACAACGGCATGCGGGTGCTGGGCGTCGATCCGTCGGAGCGGCCGGGGCGGCTGGCGCGTGGCAAAGGCGTGACAGTGTTCCAGCAGTTCTGGAACCACGAGACGGGCAAGAGCTTGCGCCAGCTTGGCGTCTGCCCGGAAGTGATCACGGCCACTGCCGTGTTCTATCACGTGCCCGACCTGCACGATTTCGTGCGCGGGCTGACCGAAGTGATGGGCCCCAATTCATTCTTCGTGGTGCAGGGGGTCAATCTCAAGGATCTGATCGAGTTCAACGAGTTCGATCACTTCTATCATGAGCATAGCTGCGTCCATTCGCTCGGGCCGCTGACCCGGCTGTTCGCCGAGCACGGGTTGCGCATCCAGGATGTCGAGTTTTCACCGATCCACGGCGGTTCGTTCATTCTCTATGTCTGCCGCGAGGAAAATCCTCTGCCGACTACACCCGCCGTGGCCGAGGCGATTGCCGCCGAAGATGCGGCCGGGCTTTACCGGCGAGAGACCTATGATCTCTTCGCCGGGCGCATTGCCCACAACATGGCGACGGTGAAAACTCTGCTTGAACGGCTCAGGGGCGAAGGCAAACGCGTCTTTGCCCTGGGCGCCCCGGTCAAGGGCAGCACGGTGCTGAACTATGCCAGGATAGGCCCCGAGCTGATCGAGAAAGTCACCGAGGTCAACGAGTTCAAGTTCGGCCGCGTTACGCCTGGAACCCATATCCCGGTGGTCGACGAGAAGACCGTGACCGAAGTGCCCGACTATTACCTCGTGCTGTCGTGGAACTTCATCGACTTCCTGGTCGGCAAGTTCGACGCCTACTTGCAACAAGGCGGGCGGTTCATCGTCACAGTGCCCGAAGTGCGAATTGTCGGGCCGGGCGGGGCGTTCGAGCGGGTATGAAGAACGTCATCGTCACCGGCGCCACCGGCTTTGTCGGCAAGACGCTGATGCGCCGCCTCGCAGCACGGTTTCCTGATGCCAATCTGGTGCCGGTTGGCACATCGGTGGTCGACATTGCCGACGAGGCGGCCTTCTTCGCCTGGATGGAGGCCCAGCGGCAGGCCTATCAGTGTGACCACATCATCCACCTCGCGGCGCTCTACAAGGCGGGCGACTGGCCGGTGCGCCACCCGGCAACCCAGTTCAACGTCAATTTCAAGATCAACGTCAACCTGCTCGAAGGCTGGAAACGCTATTTCCCCGAAGCCAAGCTGACTTCGATCCTGTCCTATTGCATCTATCCCTCGCTGCATCGTCCGCATCCCGAAAGCGATGTCTGGGGCAGCGAGCCGGAGGACTATCTCTTCGCCTATGCGCTGACCAAGAAGGCCATGCTGATCGGCCAGAGGGCCTACCGGCAGGAATGCGGCCTGCGCTCGACCAGCGTGGTGCTGCCCACGGTCTATGGGCCGGGCGACAGCTTTGCCGAGGATTCGCACGTAGTCGGCGCGCTGATCGGCAAATTCGTGCGCGGCGCGCGGGGCCATGCGGAGAGTGTCGAAGTCTGGGGCGACGGGACGCAGGAGCGCGAATTCCTTTTCGTCGAAGACGCCGCCGACGGGATCATCGAAGCGGCCCTCCATTCCGATGCCGATATGCTCAACCTCGGCACGGGCGAGGCCTATTCGATCGCCCGCATTGCCGGGACGATCAAGCAGGCTGCCGGCTTTGACGGCGAAATCGCCTATAATCCCAACAAATTCACAGGCGTGAAGACCCGACGTCTCGATGTGACGAAAGTGCGCGAGGTGCTGGGCTGGACGGCACAAACGTCGATCGAGCAGGGGCTGGCGCGCACGGTCGACTGGTATGCCCGCAGCCTCGATGGCTGACCGGCTGGCAGGCAAGCGGCTCCTAGTCGTCGAGGAGGCCCTGAAGGACCGGATCGGTCACTGGTACGAATATGTGAAATCGGTCGCCGAGTTGAACGCTGGGCAGGGCGTGGAAGTGACGGTGGGCGCGCATTGCCGCATCGATCCGGAGATCGCCGCCGAAATCGACGCCCGCCCGCTGTTCGCGCGCACCAATTGGGACGGCGTCTATGCCCACCCGCAAGCCTGGCGGCGCTACCTTGGCATAGCCCGGCACAACTGGCTGGTGTTTCGCACCATGAACCGTTTCGTGCGCCAGCATGGCCCCTTCGATTGCTTGTTCGCGCCCACCGTGGTGATCCATCACATATGGGGCTGGCGTCTGCTGCTGTTCTGGCAGCGCCGCCGGATCGGCCGCATGGTGCTCTTGTTCCGCAACAATGCCGGGGCCTATGCGCCGGGCAGCAGCACGCCTGTTTTCAAGCGTTCGGCCATGGTATTCGCATGGGCGCTGCGCTCGTTTGCCGTTGCGCTGCGGGAAGGGCGTGCGGCTTTCGCCACGGACAGCGCGCGCCTCGCCCGCGAATACGAACTGCTCTGCGGGATCGCGCCCAAGGTCTTCCCCAGCCCGCGCGTTGCGCCGTTCCCGGCGCTGGAGGACCAAGCCAAGCCGTTGGATGCGCCACTGGTCTTTTCCTGTCTGGGTCCGGCGCGGTTCGAGAAAGGCATCGACTTGCTGCAGGAGGCGATCCGCCTGTTGCTGGCCGGCCCGCCTGCCCGTCCGGTGCAATTCGTGGTGCAGTGGAACCAGCCGATCCTCAATGCCGACGGCAGCACCTACCATCCCGATCCGCACTTGCTGGCCGATCCTCGCGTGACTTTCCTGACCGGGCAGCTCGACAGCGCCGGCTATGACCGGGCGGTTGCCGAAACCGATTGCATGCTTTTGCCCTATCGCCGCGAAAGCTACTTCGCGCGGATTTCGGGCGTGGCGGTGGAGGCGGCGACAGCGGGCATAGCGATGATCTATACGCAGGATACCTGGACTTCCGATTTCGCGGAAATGTCGGGCGCGGGAATCGCCATTGCCGATGGCGATGCAGCCGCGCTGGCCCAGGCCATGCGCGATATGGCGGAAAATTACGCGCACTTCCGCGCCCTCGCCCGCGAGCGGCGCAAGGCGGCGCAACAGGCGAATTCGCCCGAGGCCTTTCTCGCCAAGCTCTGGGGCCGGGAACTGTGAGCGAGGGCGCGGCGCCGCTTCCTCCGGTGCTGATTTTCGCACCGGCGGCAATCGGCGGCATCGCCGAATATGTCCGCTATCAGGCGCAGGAACTGGCTCGCCGGGGCTGCAACGTCACGGTGCTCTGCACACCGCAATTCGCCGCCAGGCCAGGGGATGGATTCCGGCGCGAACCGGCATTGCTTTCGGTGGCGGGGACCAGTCCTGCCGCCCGCGCGCTGCGTGTGCTTGCCACCGTGGCCAACTATTACAAGCTGGCCATCTTCATCTTGAGAACTCGCGCCCGGGTTGTCCTGCTCGAGGCCAACAGCGACTATCATGCACTGTTCTGGGCCTGGCCGCATGTGCTGCTCGCCCGTTTCGGGGTGCTCTATCTCGCCAATTTCCACGATCCGGTGCGTGAGCACCGGCGGGGGCCCCGTTGGCTGCATCGGTTAAATCTGCGCCTCTCGCTCGCGCCGCTCCATGGCGGACTGATCCACGCAAGCCCGCCGGCGGAGGCCGGGCTTCCCGAACGGCTGGTCATGCGCGTGGTGCCGCATGGCCTGTACACGGACTACGCCCGGCATGAGCGCAACGTCGATCTTCGTGCGAGACTGGCCATTGCCCCGGATGCATTGCTGGTCCTTGCATTCGGGCATATTGCCGATCGCAAGAACCTCGACCTGCTGGTGCGAGCTCTTGCAGAAGTTCCGGAAATGGTTCTGGTTGTCGCCGGTGCGCCATCGTCGCGTCAGGATCGTCCAGGCAGTCATTACGCCGCGCTTGCCGAAGAACTGGATGTCGCCGCGCGGTTCCGTCTCGCGGAAGGCCATGTTCCCGACAAAGATGTTTCCGCCTGGTTCGCCAGCGCCGACGTCGTTGCACTGACCTATTCGGGGCAATTCGTTTCGCAGAGCGGGGTTCTCCAGATTGCCGCAAACTGGGACCGGCCGGTACTGGCCTCTGGCGGGCCGGGGCCCTTGCGCGATGCAGTGCAGGCCTTCGGGATAGGCGAGTGGATCGAGCCGGATTCCGTCCCGGCCATCGTTGCGGGGATCGCCCGGATGAGAAAGGGCGGTGCAAGCCATTCCGAAGCGTTCAAGGCCTATCGTGAGCATGCCTCGTGGGCGAAGAATATCGATGGGTTAATCGCCATCATTTCCTGATCCGCCTGTCTTGCGGATATGTTATCCAAAAGCGCGTGTTTCGGCATTCCAGGGAGTTCCAGCACTTTGAAAATCCTCGCCGGCAGCTTGGCCGCATATCTTTATAACCACCTGATCGGCCGGCTGCCTTCACGCAAGCTGCGCCGCCTTGCCTTGCGCCTATGGCTTGGCGGGCTGGGCAGAGGAACCGGAGTGCAGCTCGGCTGCCGCTTTCTCAATGGGCGCAAAGTGTTTCTGGGGCCGCGCAATGTGATCAATTTCGGCTGCCTGCTGGATGGCCGCAAGTTTGCGATCCGTACAGGCGCCGATGTGTCGATCGGCCCCGAGGCCAGCATCTTGACGCTCGGCCATGATCCGGCTTCGCCGGACTTCGCCGACCGCGGCGGCGAAGTGACCATCGGCGACCGCGCCTGGATCGCCTATCGCGCCACCATTCTGCCGGGCGTGACTATTGGCGAGGGCGCCGTGGTGGCGGCGGGCGCAGTGGTGACCGGGGACGTCGAACCTTTTGCCATCGTCGCGGGCAATCCCGCCAGGGTGGTCGGCCAGCGGCCGCGCGATATGGCCTACGAACTCGATTTCTCGCCCTGGCTGGGTTAGGGCAGCTCATAACCGAGCAGGCGGACTTGCTCGCGCTGTCCGGGTGAGATCGGCGCAGCCGACAGCGTTCGGGGATAGGGATTGCCGGTCGCCATGACTTGCAGCCGCATCCGGACACGCCGTGCGAACTGGCGCAAGGGGTGGAGCATGCGGTCGGCCACGCCGACATCGCTTTCCAGCGCTTCCGCCCGGGCCGCATCGTATTCCCTCACTTCGACCGCCACTTCGTATTTCCTGCGCCGGAACCGGCGCCAGAACGTGGCATCGAGATCGTCGCGTGCCTTGGCATGCTGTTCGAGCACGGACCACAGATTGGCCCGGTCGATGAGGCGGCGGCCCAGGTTTTGTTCGGAAACCTGGTTTTCCGGATGCACCCGGTAGAGCACCAATGCCTCTGCCACGTGCGCCGGCGCTCGCGCCGCGGCCATAATGCGATAGAGTAGCTCGGTATCCTCCGAGGGCTTGAGGTCCGCCCGGTATGGTCCGGCCCGTTCGATCAGTTCCCGGCGAAACAGGCAGGGCTGGAATACCGTCACCCAATCGACCATCAGGGCAAGCACATCGTTCGGCCGCGTGGAGGCAATGGGCCCCTGTTGCAGCACGAAGGGCTCGGGATCGAGCCGCGTGCCATTGAATCGGGTCTTGAGCCAAGGCCCATAGACCATATCCGCCCCGGCCTCGAAACGCCGCATCGCCGCTTCGTAGGAATTCAGCGAGCACAGATCGTCGCTGTCCATGAAGTGGATAACATCGCCGCTCGATCGGGCAAAGCCCGCGTTGCGGGCCGGACCCGCCCCGGCATTCGCCTGGCGGATCAGCGTCACATCCTTGCCGAAAGCAGCGACGGCGTCGGGCGTGCCATCGCTCGAGCCATCGTCGACCACAATCACTTCGTGCGGCGGCAGGCTCTGCGACAGCACGGTGCGCAGAGTCTCGCCGATCAGGTCGGCCCGGTTGTAAGCGGGAATGATTGTGGAAATCCGCATGGCGCTCAATGTGTCAGATCCCGAAAGCCGGCATGATCGGCGGCCAGTTCGGCGTAGGTGCCCGATGCGACAATGCGCCCGCCCTCGACGAAATGGATACAGTCGTAGTTTTTCACCGTGTTGATCCGGTGCGTGACAGTAACCACAGTGAGGTTTTGGCTGGCCTGGTTCATCGCCTCGACCACCCGGCTTTCCGTGGCGGGGTCGAGTGCGCTAGTGGCTTCGTCGAGAATCAGTACATCGGGTTTGCAGAATAGCGCCCGGGCAAGCGCCAGACGCTGCCGCTGACCGCCGCTGAGCCTGACTCCGCGTTCTCCGACTATCGTCTCGAAGCCCTGCGGCTGACCGCTTTCGATAAAGTTGCGCGCTTGCGCTGTTTCGGCGACTTCGATGACGCGCTCGCGGTCGATCTCGTCGAAGCCGGCGCCGAAGGCGATGTTCTCGGCAATCGAGCCGTCGAGCAGGAACAATTCCTGCGGAACATAACCGACTGTCCGGCGCCATGCAAAAATCAGCTCGGGCGTCAGCGGCTCGCCATCGATGAGTACTTGGCCTGAAGTCGGAATCAGCATTCCGAGCAGAATGTCGATGAGCGTCGATTTGCCTGAGCCGGTCGGGCCGACAAATGCCACCCGCTGTCCCTTGGAAATGACGAAAGAGACGCCGCGAAGCGCCGGCACCCTGGCCCCGGAATAGGCAAAGGCCACATTTTCGAAACGAATTTCCCGCTGCCAGCTCAGCCTTTGCCGGTCGTCGTCGAATGGCTGCCTGGCCGGCAGGGCCGAGAGCGATTGCTGATCGCGCGACAAATCCGATATTTCCCGCAAGGCACGGCTTGAGGAAGTCATCGCAGTCAGCTGCATGAAAATCAGCTGGATCGATGGCATGACACGGTAGGCCACAACAGCGATCATCCCGACTCGCGGCATCATTGTCACCAGGTCGCCGCCAGCTATCAGCGTACCCAGTACCCAGGCAATGATGCCGCCGAATACCATGATTTCCAGGCCGCTGCGCGGGATCATCGCGTACATCGGAATACGAGGAGTCACGGCAGCATGCCGCGCCGATATGCGTTCTGCCCGGGCGACGAACCAGTCCCTGCGGCCCGCGGCAAGTATCGGCTTCACGGCGTTGAGCGTCTGGTTCACTTCGTAATAGAGCGACCGGATGTTATCCTGGACTTGCTGCGATGTCCGGTGCGCCCGGCGCCGGATCGGCCACATGACCAGAAGATAGTAGATCGCTATCGCCGCCGCGCCGAAGCCGGCCACCAGGGGTTCGACCAAAAGAACCGCTCCGGCCAGCATGAGCACCAGCAGCCCGCGCGCCGTAATGTCGAGTGCGGGCAGCACCAGTTGCTCGCCGACCATGGCCGCATCGTCGACAAGATTCTTGAGCAGCACCGCGCTGTTTATCCCAAGGAAATATTCATACCGTCTGTCGAGCAGTTCGCCGAGCAGCCTGATGCGCAACCGGTGGCCGACAAGCTGGGCATAGCGGCTGCGGACGTAGTCGGCCGCAAGCGCCACTGCGTTGCTCGCCACCAGCACGGCCAGCGAGAGCGAACCGGTCCAGATCAGCAGACGCTGATCGCTTCCGCCGCCGATGGCCTCAACAAAGACACTTCCGGCCCGTGAATTCCGGAACGCCGCGACATCGGCGGCAGCAGAAAGGAAGGGCAGCAGCGAGAACACCGCAAGCGTTTGCGACAGCACCTGCGCGAGTAACAGCGCCATGACCAGCGCCAGCCTGCCACGGCCGCAGGGGCGCATGATCGCGTAGAGCTTTCGCCAGGATACGGCAACGCCTTGCGTCATGCCGCCGGGTCTTGGGCAGGCGATGGCAGGCAAGGTTCGGGAATAGCGGTCACGGCGGCGGCCCTGCTAGCCAAACACGCCGCATGCGGCAAGCAGGCCGGCACGCGCGTTCAACCGTCGAGGCCCAAATCGGCGAGCAGCCTGGCGATCTTCTCGCGATAATGCGCGAAGTTGAACGCTTCCGCTTCGCGCATCGCATTGCTGCGCCAGAAATCCAGCCGATCCCGGTCTTCGATGGCCGCCAGCATGGCTGCGTGGACCGCATCGGTATCGAGGCAATCCAGCAAGATGCCGGTCTTTTCGCTGACGGCCGGAGTGCAGCGGTCGGACTGGATCAGTGCGCATCCCGATGCGAGCGCCTCGTAAAGCACGATCCTCGCCCCTTCGAAATAGCTCGGCAATACCAGCACGTGGTGCTCACGCATGATCGCCGGCACATCGGCTCGCGCTACCGTGGGCCGGAAATTCACCCGGCCAGCGAAAGGCGCGAAAGCCGCGGCCGGCACACGCATTTCGCCAACGATGGTCAGCTCCGCCTGCGAAGCCGGGATCCGGGCCAGGGCCTCCAGCACGTGGTGGATGCCCTTGCGCGGGATGACCAGGCCGAGGAACAGGAACTTGACAGGGCCTTTGCGATCCACCGGCCTGGGCGGAGGCGCCGCCGCGAACAGGGCTTCATCATAGCAATATTCGAGCACGCGCAGCTTGTCGTGGATCGACTGGTCCGGCACGGCCTGCCGGATAGTCTGTTCGGCGAAGGGACTGCCGACCAGAATCGTGTCGGCCAGGGCATATTCGCGGTCGTCTTCGGCGACGGTGGATTGCGGCACTTCTCGCTCGACTGGCAGGAACCAGGCGCCGAACCGGTCCGCCACTTCGGCCATCATGGCGTTGTAGACACGGAAATCGCCATTGGTCCGGTCGAGGATGCAGGTGCGTCCATATTCCCTGGCGAGCGCGAAGCTGGTCGCCGAACTGCCGTTATAACCCCACAGCGCGAAGGGTTCGGGCGACCGGATGTCCTTCGCGATCCCGTCGACGAAGCGCCGGTTGCCCCACATGTCGATCCGTCGCGCCGCTTCGCGCCAGCCGGCGCGAGAGGCGGCGCGCTCGATCCATTCGGCCAGCCCCGTCGTGCGCACCAGCGCAGGATCGAGACCGGGATGGCTCACCCGGCGGAATTCGGCCTTCGCCCGGCGTGCCAGCGGGGCGGGCAACATGCGTTCGAGCCGGTAGGGAAAGCGGTCAGGCTGATAGAAGATAGAGGTGGCGTACCAGGCAAGCCGGTTCAGCTGTTGCAACGCCAATGCGGTCTGCCAGCTATGCTGGGTGCCGGGATGGAAAACCGCAACATTCATGGCAGGCCTTTAGACCATTTCCCCTGACAGCAAAGCCGTTTGGCGTGGAAGCGGCGGTTGCAATCGCGAGGGGATCGCGTCACGGGTTCCGCGTGTCCGATCGCAAGCCTCGAATAGCGCTGTTATTCGCCCAGTTCGCCGCCTATCATGTCGACCGCTGCGAAGCCGTGGCGCGCCGGCTGGCGGACAGGGCGGACGTGCTGGCCGTGGAAGTATGCTCCACTTCGCAGACCTATGCCTGGGAGCCTTCGGGGCAGGTAAATGGCGCATCGAAGCTGACTCTGTTTCCCGGCCAGGCCTATGAGGCCGTGTCTGCCTGGCGGCGTCTCGTGGCCCAGTTCCGCGTGCTGCGCCATTGCCGCATGGTTCTGGTCGGCATTGGTTACAACGAGCGCGATATCATCCTGCTGTCGTGGCTGCTCTGGCTTTGCCGTGTGCGCGTCGTGGTGATGAGCGAATCCAAATACGACGATTTCCCCCGTTCGCCGGTGTTCGAGCGGTTAAAGGCCGCGTTGCTCACGCCCTATAGCGCGGCGATTGTCGGCGCGCAGCGGCACATGGCCTATTTCCGCTTCCTGGGTTTCCGGCGCCGCAAGGTCCTGCCTGGCTATGACGGTGTCGGTGTCGAACGCGTAAGGCGGCAGGCAGAAGGCATGTTGGCGCCCGATGCTCTGGACTTCGCACAGCGGCCTTTCGTTTATGTCGGCCGGTTCGTCGAAAAGAAGAATCTCTTCGGGCTGCTCGAAGGCTATGCCGCTTATGCGGGGGCGGCCGGCCCGGATGCCCGGCGTCTGGTGCTGGCCGGTTCCGGCGAACTGGAACCCCAACTGCGGGCGCAGGCCGATGCGCTTGGCCTGTCGGCCAGTGTCGAATTCCCCGGCTTTCTGCCGGCTGGCGCCATATCCAGACTGCTTTCGCGGGCACTGGCGCTTGTGCTGGTAAGCACGACAGAGCAATGGGGCCTGGTGGTCAACGAGGCGCTGGCCCTGGGCCTGCCAGTCATTGTTTCCGATGCTGTAGGTGCGGGCGATGCGCTGGTGCGAGAGGGCGTCAACGGTTACATCGTCGAAGGGGGCTCGAGCGAGGGCATTGCCCGGGCGATGGCGGCGCTGGCCGGGGATAAAGCGCAATGGCGGGCGATGGGCCGCGCATCGCTTGCCCGGGCCTGGATGGGCGACACCGAAAGACTCGCGGATGCGGTCGAATTGCTGCTGGACCCGGATGCCGAACCGGCGCAAGGGCGCATGCGCGAATTCATCGAGGCCCTGGGCGATGGGCCGGAGAAAGGACACCAATGACAGTCTCTTCCCCCCGCTATTCGATCCAGAAACGCGTGCTGGTGACTGGCGGGGCCGGCTTCATCGGCTCCCACCTGTGCGCCCGGCTGATCGAGCAGGGCCACCATGTGTTGTGCGTCGACAATTTCTTCACGGGCACCCGGGCCAACATCGCGCCCTTGCTCGCTCACCCCAATTTCGAACTGATGCGTCACGATGTGACTTTTCCGCTCTATGTCGAAGTCGACGAGATCTACAATCTCGCCTGCCCGGCCTCGCCAGTGCATTACCAGTTCGATCCGGTGCAGACGGTAAAGACCAGCGTATTGGGCGCGGTCAACATGCTGGGGCTGGCAAAGCGGTTGCGCATTCCGATCCTCCAGGCATCGACCAGCGAAGTCTATGGCGATCCGGACATCCACCCGCAGGTTGAGGAATACTGGGGCAATGTGAACCCGATCGGCCCGCGCAGCTGCTATGACGAAGGCAAACGCTGCGCCGAGACGCTGTTCTTCGATTACCACCGCCAGCACGGCCTTGCGATCAAGGTGGTGCGCATCTTCAACACCTATGGCCCGCACATGCATCCCAACGACGGCCGGGTGGTCTCCAACTTCATCGTCCAGGCATTGCGCGGCGAGGACATCACGATCTATGGTGAGGGCACGCAGACCCGCTCGTTCTGCTATGTCGAAGATCTTGTCGCGGGAATGATGGCGATGATGGCGACGCCGAGAGAGGTGACGGGTCCGGTCAATCTGGGCAATCCGGGCGAGTTTTCCATGCTCGAACTGGCGCAGAAAGTGATCGAATTGACCGGCAGCCAGTCGAAACTTGTCTTCCAGCCCCTGCCGCCTGACGATCCCAGGCAGCGCCAGCCGGACATTTCCACGGCGAAGGCGCAACTGGGCTGGGACGTGACTGTGCCATTGCATCTGGGTCTTGTGAAAACGATCGACTATTTCCGGTCGATCGTATCGAAGTGTTGATCGCAAAGCCCCGTAAAATTGATCAGAGGCGTAAATTTGGAAGATTTGACTGAAATTGCGAATGCGGCGGGAACGGACAAGGGCACACTGCATAACGGTGGGCACGGTTATACCTTGCTTTACGATCTTCTCTTTTCACATCGGCGCCTCAGTGTCACTGATATTTGCGAAATCGGGCTGGCCATTGGCGGACCTGAGGTGCCGGATGGCTCCGCGGAACGGGAAATCGGCAATGTGCCATCCATAAAAATGTGGCGCGAGTACCTTCCGAACGCATCCGTCGTTGGCGTTGACATCTCCGATTGCTCGGCTTTTACCAGCGAATGGTTCCAGTTCGTTCAGGCCGATTGCGGCGACCCGGCGCAACTCGATCGCGTTGCGGCACTGAACCGGCAATTCGACATCATTCTAGATGATGGATCGCATGCTTCGTTCCATCAGCAACTGACGTTCCTCAAGTTGTTCCCCCTGCTGAAACCGGGGGGAATCTACATTGTGGAGGACATGCACTGGCAGCCCGATACTTATGAATTCAGCCTGCCGCGAGTGCCGCGGACGGATATTCTGTTTAGCCGATTTCTGCGCAAAGGCCGATTTACGGAGACCGGATCGCTACCGGAACACGATTGGGCCGAACAGGCTCGCGCAATCAAGTCGCTTCACATG
The DNA here is from genome assembly GCA_050248535.1 of Novosphingobium sp. Classification (GTDB taxonomy): domain Bacteria; phylum Pseudomonadota; class Alphaproteobacteria; order Sphingomonadales; family Sphingomonadaceae; genus Novosphingobium. Next base: position 10,455 of record JBFWSE010000002.1, on the reverse strand, counting down.
TTCGACGAAGAATGGTTTTTTCGTCATCGCCAGCTGTACAACGCCCGCAACAATATAGTCCCCGACTATGCTTCCTATATCGACACAGAAACTCCAACCATTAAAAACATTGTTGGAAGAATTATAAGACGAGTTCGTTCGGAGATATTCAACGTGGATAGCCGATTTATATTTCCCAAGGTGAAAATCGCGGTTATTCAAAAGGCGTTTTAGGAATAAATGACCAGTACGCAGCCAATTCTTGCCTATGTTCCTTGTGTCTGTACCGGAGTGGGCGCAAGCTATACGCCTATAGCAATTGCATGGGAAATGCTAAAGGCCGGGAACACGGTTAGCGTATTCACTCCCTCAGCTGTGACATCGTTGCCCAAAGGGCTGAACCCGGTGCTCGGTATTCCGATGATTCTGCCGCGGCCTTTCCGGAACGGCCGGTTTCAACGGCTTGCCCAGGACCGGATCGAAACCAGGCTGCTGCATCGTGTCGGGAAACTGGGGCCAGGCACGATCGTCTGGACGTGGCCAGGCGCTGGTCCGGATAGCACTCGCAAGTTGAAGTCGGCCGGTGCCGTAGTCGTGCGGGAAATGATCAATACCCATTGCTGGACGGCCATGCGCATCCTCGATGCCGAGGCCGATCGCACTGGTGCCAGCGGCCTTCATGAGATTACCGGAGAGTGGGGCGAGGCGGAATCCGAGGAGCTAGCCCTCGCCGATTACATCGTTTCGCCAAGCGCCGGGGTTGATGCTTCACTGGCCCAATGGGGCGTGCCGGACGAAAAGGTGATAAAATCGCATTTCGGCTGGGATCCAGACCGTTTCTCACCGCGACAAGGCATGTCGCACCGTGGCGAGTTCGTCGCGCTGTTTGTCGGAGAGATTTCGATGCGCAAGGGCGCTCATCTCGCACTTGCAGCGTGGGAACGCGCCGGAATTCGGGGAGAGTTGCGAATGGTTGGCAGAATTCGGCAAGAAATGGTGCCGATCATGCAGAAATATGCCGCCAATAACACGGTTCGTCATGTGCCCTTCACTGCCGATGTTGCAACGCACTATAGAGATTCGGACTGTCTGTTCTTTCCGACACTTGAGGAAGGTGCGCCGCTGGTATGTTATGAAGCGGCGGGTTGCGGACTGCCGATCGTGACAGGCCCTATGGGCGCCGGGCGGCTGGTCGCAACAGACGTCAACGGTCTGATAGTCGATCCGCATGACCAGGAAGGCTTGGTCGCCGCTCTTCGCCGATTGGCGACCGACGAGGACTATCGGCAGTCATTGTCGGCCGGGGCAGTGCAAACCGCTACGCAGTTCCGTTGGGAGGATGCCGCCAGGAACCGGTTGCAATTGTTGCAAGCGCATTCAAACGGCTGAATGGCTACATGGGAAAAGGACATTTCCCACCAAACTAGTTGTGCCGCCACGCTTCCATTGTGCTGAGTTCTGATGCATTCACGCCGCAGCCCGATGTGGAGTCAGCATGTACGAAACCGCACTGACACTTTCGGTAGCCACTTTCCTGGTGGCGGGATTCTATTTCTTCCGCCACCCCGCATTCAGCATATTTCACCCTCTCACCATCTACATGGCCTTCCACGGCGTTGTGTTCGTGTTGCGTCCGGTATGGGCCTGGTATGCCGAATTCCGCGCCATCTACGGATATTTCAGCTTTACGCCGTCGCTGGAAGACAAGCTGACGGCCTTGCTGGCGGCAAATCTTGGTTTCGTGGTTTTTTTCGTCGCGAGCCTTGCCGCGGGCAACGTCCCCATGCGTTTCAAACAGGACCGCTTCGCCATCGCAGAGCGTGATCGCTTGCAACGCATTTTCCCCAGAGTGCTGGCCGTCTGTCTGCCGATCGGTGGTTATTCGATGCTGCATTTCTGGGGCGGCATCGATGACGGTTCGGCCTATATGGGCATGACCCTCGACCGCGCCACAGGGACTTTCATCAGCACCTCGGGCAATGGCTACTTGCTTGAGGCGCAAATCATGCTTGCTTCCATCGGGGCGCTGATCGCCTGGGTCTATCGCTTCCGGTTGTTTGCTTTGGCCCCGCTGGCCGCATTTATCGTCTTGCGGGCAGGGACAGGCGGCCGCGGCCCGTTTGTCGCCGCGCTGGCCATGGCCGCCCTTCTCTATTTCTACGAAAAACGGCAAAGAATCCCGGCGGGCCGGCTGGCTTTGACAGTGGCGGTGGCCCTGGCCGGATTTACCGTCATCGGCGCCGATCGGGGCGCGGGAGTTCGCGAAGTGCTGGGCGCGGACGTAAAAGTGGTGCGAGGGCCAGGCCTGCAGGAGAAGTTCCTCGAAGGCATGGATTTCGGCAATCTCGAGTTCTTCGAGTATCTGGTTTACGTGGTCCCGCAACGCAGCGGCACCTATGACTATTTTCTCGACAACCTGCAGATATTTACCGAGCCAATTCCGCGGGCCTTGTGGAAGAACAAGCCAATCGGGCCGCCGATCAAGACCATCGATTACATGAAATACGGCAGACCTTTCGGCATTACCCGAAGCTTGCCCGGCGAAGGCTGGGTGGCTTGGGGCTGGCCGGGTGTAATCATCTGGTGCGGCCTGTGGGGCTGGCTGCTGGGCTGGCTCTATCGAAAATATGCCGAAGGCCCGCAAAACACACTGCATACCGCAGCCTATATGATATTCCTGCCCATTCTCATCGTCGCCTACCGGGATGGATCGCTGGTGACCATTTTCCGGCAGGGGATCTTCTTTTTTGCACCCATAGCCGTCTGGTACGGCTTTTCGAGGGCGGCCGGAATTCCGACGGCCCAGGCCCTGCGCTTTGCCGCCTACCGGAATTGGCGCAAGCAAAGGGCCGCTGCCTCCGGGAACGGGTCTGCCGTTACTGGCAATGACGTCAAAGACCTGCGCCCCAGGCATCCGGCCCATTTGCGGCCGCGCCGCCGCTGATGGGCCAGCCACTGGCTGGGCGCCGCATCGGCTTGCTCACCTCGTCTGCTTCGCGGCTGGGTGGCGGCGTGTTCGAAGCCGTCGCCGCGCAGGCGGCGATCATCCGCGATCTTGGTGGTGAGGCGCCAGTTTTCGCTATTGCCGATGACCATGCCGAAGCAGACAGGCAGCGCCTTGCGCCCAGTCCGGTGGTTCTTTCCGCATGCCTGGGGCCGGGGCAGATCGGCTATGCCCCGGGCATGCTCGCCTCACTGCTGGAGGCCGGTCTGGACTGCCTGCACTTGCACGGCATCTGGATGTATCCCTCGCGCGCGGCCATGCTCTGGACGCGAAAGACGGGCAGGCCGCTCGTCATTTCCCCGCACGGCATGCTCGATCCCTGGATTACCTCGCGCGGGCGATGGAAAAAGGCTCTCGCGCGCGCCGGTTACGAGCGGGCAAGCTGGCAGGCGGCCGCCACGTTTCATGCCCTGACACGGCAGGAGGCCGCGGATATCGAGCGCGAATCAGGGCGTGGGAACAGCCTGGTCATCGCCAATGCCGGACCTGAGCCCAGGCCTGCGCGCCAGGCCATGCCGCCCCCGCTGGTTGCCTACGTGGGCCGCATCCATCCCAAGAAGAATCTCGAAGCGCTGATTGCCGCATGGCGGCAGGCGCGCCTTCCCGAAGGTGCAGAGCTGGCGATTGCCGGATGGGGAGAGGACGAACATGTCTGTTCCCTGCGCCGGCAGGCCGAGGCGGCGGGACCGTCCGTGCGCTTTCTCGGGCCGGTCTATGGCGAGACGAAACAGGATCTGCTCGATGCCGCGCGCTTCGTGATACTACCCTCGCTCTCCGAAGGCTTGCCGATGGCCATGCTCGAAGCCTGGGCGGCGGGCGCGCCGGCGATCATGACCGGGCAATGCAATCTGCCGGAAGGTTTTGCGGCAGGCGCAGCGATCGAATGCGGCTACGATGCGCCGGCGATCGCGCAGGCGCTCGAACAAGCGCTGCGAATTGCCGGGCAGGACTGGCTCGCCCTGTCGCAAGCCGCGCGCGGCCTTGCGGCGAACAGGTTTTCGACGGAAGTTATCGCCCGCCGATGGGAACAGGCATACTTGCAGGTTATCAGCCACGATTCGACTGCCAGACCGATACGATGAAAGTACTCGACGCCAGCCAGACCCGTCCGCTCGAAGGCGGTCCCAGCTTTTCGCTGGGCAACCGGCTGTTCCGCGTGATGTGGATTGCCGGATGGTTATTGCTTGCGCGCTGGACGCCGCCACCCTTGCACGGCTGGCGGCGTTTTGTCCTGCGCAGATTCGGAGCGCGTGTCGGTGCGGGCGCGCGCGTGCATGCGAGCGTCAGCATCTGGCACCCCGGCAATCTGGAGATCGGCGAACATGCCCTGATCGGCCCGGGCGCCAGACTTTACAACCAGGGCCGGATCGTCATCGGACCGCGATCGGTCGTTTCGCAGCGCGCGCATCTGTGCGCCAGCTCGCACGATATCTCAGACGTCAATTTCCAGCTTGTGCTCCGCCCCATAGCAATCGGCATGAACTGCTGGGTGGCGGCCGAGGCATTTGTCGGTCCCGGCGTTGCCATGGCTGACGGGTCCGTTCTGGCGGCAAGGGGCGTGCTGTTTGCCGATACCGAGCCCGGCGGAATCTATCGCGGCAATCCGGCGGCAAAGGTCAGGCAGCGCGGCGGTTCCTGGCCGTCAGCGCCGGACAACGCCCACGTCATCGACAGTCACAATCCGGATTCCGGGGGCGATGCGCAGGCTTAGCCACTGCGCCGGGCAGCCCGCAGGCACAGTGAACAGGGCTTCCCATTCGCCGGTCCGGGCATTGCGCAAGGTCGAGACCCGGTCTTCAGGCCTGCTTTTGTCGCAGCTCAGCGACAACCGGATATCGCCTGAAACTTGTCCTGCATTGTCGCGCGCGCGCCAGGTGGCGGCATAGGCGCCAGGCGGCAGCACCAGCATTTGCGTGGCGAACCCGGTTTCGCGCGGCGAATTGCTCTCGACGGTCAGCGCCATACCGGCAAATCCCTCAACCGCCGCGATGGAAATGCCCAGGGCGCCATCGTCGCTCCAGGCCCAATCGAATGCCGAGGCGGGCTGCACGGCATTGGCCCGGGAAAAGCCACCATCGGCAAGGAACTCGCCATCGTCCGCCTGCCGGCAATGCTGGCGCCAGACACCATGCGCGGTTGCGTATTCGCCAGCCTCCGCAAGCTGGTACAACAGAGGACCGATCAACGGGCAGTCGCGCCTCCCTTCATCCTCGGCAAGGTGGCGGGCGACATCGGCGCGCAGGATCCGCGCGCTTGGTGAAATGGCGAAACTCTCGCCGAAATAAACGTCGCGCCAGGCCGGCTTGTCCACCAGCCGTTTGGCGAGCTGCGCACGGCCCTCGGGATAGGCTTCGAAACCGGCAAGCAATTGGTCGCGTCCGGGGTAGGCCGGCGCCTGGCGGAGAATGGCGTCCAGCCGCAGGGCGGCAACGCGCAAATTCCCTTCATTGAAGGCAACCGACATCCAGTAGAGTTGGGTAAGAGGTTCGCGCCAGCCCAGCGATCCCGAAACCGCGAAGGCCGCGCGTGCGCCCGCCTCCTTGCCCGACAGCTGAAGGCCGGCACCGTAGAGACCGAGCGATCGCGCATCGATGGGATCGCGGACCACACTGAGTCGGGCCTCTCCGGCGGCAAGAACCGGGCGGTTTTCAGCCAGTGCCTTTCGCGCCAGTACGCGAGCCGAATCGACGCGGAAAAGTGCCGGCACCCATTCGGCCAGGCCCGGCCGGTATTCGCCGGCCCGGTCGAGGCCGCTTGATATGGAGGCGATGGCGAAAAGGAAGACCGCGCCCAGTGAGGCCAGTAACCTGTTGCGAGCGCGCATTGCCTTACTCAGGGGGAAGTCCGCGGGCCGCGCCGGGGTTTGCTGCCGTCGGACTCATACTGATAATAATCGTAGCCGTAGTAATCCGAATAGCTGTTGGTCATCTTGCGCGAATCGAACTTGGTCAGGACCGCGCCGAGGATCACCGGGCGCATGGCCCGCAGGCGGCGAAGCGCGGTTTTCAAAGTGCCTCTCCTGCCGCGATCGGCTTCGATGACAATGACCACGCCATCCGAGAGCGCCGCCATCAGTGGAGCGTCGGCGAGTCCGAGGACTGGCGGGCTATCGACAACGACTACATCGAATTTGCTCGCCAGTTCCTCCAGCACTGCCCGCATTCTGCCCGAAGCGATGAGCTCGGTCGGGCTGGGCGGCAACGGCCCCGAGGTAATGACGGAAAGGCCAGGCTGATCGGTCGCTGAAATGGCGGATTCGACCGGATCGAGCGAAGTCAGCAGGCTTGTCATGCCTTCGTCGTTGGCCAGGCCAAGCCGCTTGTGCAACGAAGGCCGTCTCAGGTCGACATCGACAAGCACCACGCGTTTGGCAATGCGCGCGAAATTCGAGGCGATGGCAAAGCTGGTGGTAGACTTGCCTTCGGTCGATTGCGCGGATGTGATCAGCATGACCTTGGGCAGCCCGTCGGCGGTCGAATAGAGCAGCGAACCGCCAAGCGAATTGTAGGCTTCGGAAACCGGCGATTTCGGATCCGCCAGTGCTTCGCCAAGTTCCTGCTCGGCCAAGGGTATGACTCCGAGCAGCGGCACGCGAAGCTTCTGCTCCACATCTTCCGGAATGCGGACCGCATCGTCGAATTGCAGGCGCAACAGCACGATCAGCCCCGCCACCGCCGCCCCAATGACCAGCGCCATGAAGATGTTGGCGGCCAGATTGGGTGAGGAAGGTCCGCCCGGCGGAGTGGCGCTGTCGATCAACGCGACGTTGGACGCGCTGATCCCTGCTGCTGCGTTGAGTTCCTTGTAGCGCTGCAGCAGGCCTTCATAGAGCTCGCGGTTGGTGCTGACTTCGCGGGCCAGGATATTGTATTGAACCGAACGGTCGCCCTCGGCCATCGATTCGTTCTTGAGCCGGTTGACCTGGCCTTGCAGATCGCGTTCCGTGGCCAACGCGGCCTGATACTGTGAACGAATCGAAGCGCGAACGGTCCCTATCAGCGCGCTGATCTGCCGGTCGGTCTCGTCGGCCTGAGCCTTCAGCTGGATGACCGTGGGGTGTCCATCGAGATGGCGCGCCCGTTCCTGTTCGAGTTTGGTGCGCAATTCTCCCCGTTGCGTCAGGAGCTGCTGGATGCTTGGATTGGCCAGTACTTCGGGCGAGGCCAGCGGAGCGCTGCTGGAAAAGGCACGCCAACGGCTCTCTGCGACAATGCGCGAGGCGCGCGCCTCGTTAGCGGCCGCGTTCAGCTGCGACAGGCTCGCGCCAGTGACAGTCTGGCTTTCCTTTTCGTTGCCGTCCGCGCCGATGCTTGTCGTGGTGCGCAGCAAGTCAGCCTCGCGGGCGTAGCCGTTCAGCGCGACTTCGGACGCCTCAAGCTTCTGCTTGGTCTCGGCAAGCTGGTCGGCGATGAAACCGCGGGCATAGGCGGAACTGTCATATTTGCGTTGCAGGTTCGCGGCGATGAATTCCTTGACATAGGCGTTGGCGATCCGCGCCGATTGTTCGGGCGAATTGCTGACGAAACTGACCGAAACGATACGCGAATTGCGCGGCAGGTTAGTCCTCAGACTACCCGCAAGCATTCCGGCCGCCATCTTGCGGGCGACGTCCTGGGGCAATCCTGGACCCGGCGGTTCCAGCCCCATGGCCTGGAAAAAGGCCGCATCGCTACGCAGCTTGAGACTTTGTTCGACGCGTTCGGCCAGGCTTCGGCTGCGCAGAATGTCCATCTGGGTCTGCAGAAAACGTTCGGGGTCCCAGGAATCGGCCGCACCGGCAGATACTTCGCCCTTTTCAAGCACACGATCGCCCTGATCGTTGATCTGCATCGTGGCGGTCGCAGTGTATTGCGGTGTCTCCATCATGGTAGACACCACGGCAAAGCCCACTGCCGCCAGCAGGATGGTGAGAATAACCAGGGCATTGGCGCGCAGAATCGCCAGGATCTGGCGCAGATCGAACAGCTTGTTTTCGCCATAGCCCGGCGCCACGCCATAGCCCTGCTCTTCGAACTGGGCGAATTCCGCATCGAGGTCGCTGGCGCCTGCCCGGTTGAATGACGTAGCCATTGGCGCTCTCAATTCCGGAAGACGTAAAAGACGTTGAGCAAGGGCAGGGCCTGGAGAATATCCTGCCAGGCCGACTTGATTCCGGAATTGGCGACCACGATGACATCGCCCCCCACCACTTGCGGATCAGGCGCGCGGCCGGCGCGAATTTCGCCGAGGTCGAAGCGGGCGGCCATGCGCTGGCTGCCCACGTTACGGAAAATCAGCACTTCGTCGAGCTTGGCGGTCTTGCTGGTGCTCTTGGCGCGGGCGATGGCCGAAAGCAGGGTGTAGTTCTGGTCGATCTCATAGACCCCGGGATCCTTGACCTGGCCTTCGACAGTGACGAACCGCGTAGCGGGCCTGACGACCGTGACGATGACTTGCGGATTGACGATGTATCGCGTGCGCAATCTCGCCGCGATGACCGATGCCAGTTCCTCCGACGTCTGGCCGGCGGCTGTGATATTGCCGATAAATGGCAGCTGGATGTTGCCGAGATTGTCGACCTGAAGGTCGGCCTTGCTGAATTCGGGTTCCTGAAATACCTCGAGACTGAGCACATCGCGCGGGGCGATCACATAGGGCCGCCGCAGCGCCGCAGGGTCCGCTGCGGGCGCCACTGCATAGGCCCCGCCGCCCGCCGGTATCGACGAGACTCGCTCTGAATTCCCGCAGGCCGACACCAGCAGGCCGCAGGCCGCCACGGCCACAAATGCAAAGAATCTCGCAAGTTTCACCTTGCCGGCAACTCCCCCTGGTTTCGGTTCGCCGGCAAGGCCGACAATAGTCCGACCGCGGCACCGGCAATGCACGCTATGGCCATCGAGCGAAGGGGATAATCGACCGCCGAATGCGAGGCAACGATAATCAGCATGGTCATGCCGGCAATCGGCTGGCTTCTGTTTTCGCCAGCCCCGTTTCCGAACCGGCGCACAAACATCCAGCCCGCCAGCACGGCAATGGCCACCAGCAGCGCGAGACCGAAAATCCCGCCCTCAAGCGCCAGTTCCAGGTAATCGTTATGCGCCCGCCCGGTATAGAAAGGATCGACGAATTCGAGGCGTTCGGCGGCGAAGTAGATCGGTTTGAAGCTGCCCAGTCCGCTGCCGAACGGCCAGTAGCGGGAGATGGCGAACATGGTATCGGCCCAGATGTCGGCGCGCGGGTCGCGATCGAACGTGAAGCGCGCGAAGACATGGGCCGCCCGGGCATTCCATTGCACCAGCAGAAAAGTGCCAAGCGCAACAATCGCCGCGCCGCCCCCGCCGATCATGAGGGCTCGCAAGCCGGGCCGCCGGCCGAACCAGATGAAGCCAGCGGCAAGCAGGCTGAGAGGCAGCATGGCCAGACCGGTGCGCGAGCCGGCAGTCAGGCAACCCATCGCGAGTAACGCCGTGCCCCCGGCCAGTCCCGCCAGGGCTACATTTCCGCCGATCGCGCGTTTGAAGCTGGCGAGCACCGCGGCGAGAGCAACTATGCCGATCAACAGGACATCGGCCTCGGCATTCCGGTTGGCCTGAAAACCATGGAGATAGCCGCCGTTTTCCGGGCCGTAAGGCCGCCAGGCGCCGCTGTTGCCGCCGCTGAGCTGAAGCGCGCCCAGGACAAGCGAAGCCAGCGCCACGCCCGCGATCGCCATGATGACCAGCCGCCGGCCTGCCAGATCGAGCCGCGCCACCATGGCCATGGCCAGCAAGGCAGGCAATATGGCGAGCAGCGAAGCAAGCGTGCGTGCGGGCGTCATCGACCACGGCATCCACCGGGTTTCCTCGCCCACCACGCGTAACGCAGCAAGTTCCTGTGCCCGGCCCGGCAGCGACTGCCAGATCGCAGCAGGAAGCGGGAGCAACTGGACGACTGGCAGCACCAGCACCAGCCCCGCTATCGTCCATACCAGCCGGTCGGCCGGCAGAGACGGTTCGCCCGCGCGGTAGGCGGCGATCAGCCAGGCAGCGGCGGTGAGGGCCGCAACCAGTTGCAGCAGAAGTTCGGAAATCGGCGCCGTACTGCCGCCGCCGCCCAGTACCATCGCCAAAGCCAGATAACTTGCGGCAATGACTGGCAGGGGCCGCGCGATGACGGGCATGCGCAGGATGGCGCGCGGCTGGCGGGCGGGAGGCATGGAGCGACTTTGCCGACCCTCGCGGCAAATTCAAGCGCCTTGCGGAAAAACCGCAGCCGGTCGCAAAAAAGCCCGCGGTTGCCGCGGGCCTTCATGCTTGAAAGGACTGCCAGTCAGTCCAAGGTCAGTTGCTGCGTCCACCCTTGGTGAAGCCTGCGGTCAGTCCGCCGGCCGCAAGGCTGCCCATGAGCTAGGGAGCCGTGCCGAAACCGCCGCCCCGCGAAGCGCCATACCCATTGCCGGCAACGGGCGCGCCGCCGCACTGATGCGACGGGAGCACGTCTGCCAGCGCCGCTTC
>JBFWSE010000001.1:0-76631 GCA_050248535.1 Novosphingobium sp. | reverse complement strand
TCAATAACGCCATGTCGATCACTCCTGTATCCCCCAACCCAACAGCCAGGGGAAAGCTCAGAACATGGGTCACTTCTCAGTGGAAATTTATGCCCCTCCCGGGTCAACTCTCAGTGCAAATCAACAGGTGATGAAGTAGAGGAGGTTCGCGGGCTTGTCTGAGGCGAGGAAGTCGAGGCTCTCAAGCACCGCATCCTTGGCGTTTCTGACGGCGGTGGGATCGTTCCAGATCGTCTCGAACCAGTTGAGCAGTTGCTTCGTCGCTTCCGGGTCTTTCGCAACCGTGTTCATCGCAAAGCTGTTGGATCGCACGACACCAAGGCCAGCGGCGGTGAAGTCCGAAGTCCCGGCGACTGCAACTGCTTCGCCAGCGGGCGGTTGAATGTGGAAGATGTTTTGAGCGATTGGCGCACCTGCGAGCTGCCTCACCTGGGCCTTCTTCCGAACCCAGTCCGCACACTCGGCGGCGATGCGCTGGAGGTTCAACTCATTCTTCAACCCGATCTCTTCAGTCGTTCCCGCTAAGGGCAGAGGTAGAGCTGCATCTGGGCGCGTCAAAAGGATGCGCAGGTCCTGGACCTTTCCAAGCTCTGACTTCAGAGCGGAATAGCCAAAAACGGAAAACCAAGCGGTCAAAACCAGCATCTTCGAGTCTGGGCTTAAGGCAGCGCGAAGCTCGTCAACAACCTTGCCGTGACTCTTATTATCAAGAAGCATTTTGGGTCTTGTTCCGGTTGTTGTCTTCGCGCCAGGCTTAGAGGACATATCGTTCAAAGTTATTGGTAATTCGCTTTATATCATACACATTTCTTCGATATTGTCCTCGACGCGATAAAGGGGCGACTGACCTGTGCACGGTCAGCCGCCCCGCTCCTTCAGAAGGAGTGTCGGCTAGGCGCTTCTCGGCGATCCAACCGTTTTTGGAGCCAGTCGAGCACTTCAGCCTCAACCCACCCCACTCGGCTAGGGCCAAGGTGTACCCGCTTGGGGAATTGCCCGGCCGTTTCCAATCGTGCGATGTGCTGCGGTGAGTACAGAACAAGCTCCTTGAGCTGACGCTTTGATAGAATCCTCATCACGATGTTCCCATGAAGAGAGCATCGCGATGCCCCGGTTACGACAATACCCAGGCGGGCTGACGCTATCAGGATCGTGAGGTGTCGCCAATGGACTGCGCATAGGTGCGCATGGCACCACACTGCTTCGCAGAACTGAGGGTGGACCAGAAGGTGGGCCAGATTGCGACGTGACCCCTAAGGGGTTAAATTTACGACATAAAATCAGGGAAATGGTGCCCAGAAGGGCACCACGGGCCATTTCCTCCTGGAAATTGTACCTGCCGATTTTATTGTTTGACGGCAGCAGCATCGCGGGCGAAAGCCCTTGCGACGCCATGCGATACTTCTCCGCCTGCCTTGGGACGCCGATAGCCGGAATTGCCCCCTTGCCGCCAATGGGCTGCTGCGCATGAACGATGCGTCTTCCGAAGGCATCGCCCTGCAGGCAGAGGCGGAAGCGGCCGCAACGCGGGCGCACCAGACGGTTACGCGCCGCAAGTGGCTGGGGCGTCTGGCAATCGTGGTACTCGTGGCAGGCGCGATATGGCTCGGCTGGTATGTCCTGGTCGGTCGCAATTATGTCAGCACCGACAATGCCTATGTCAATGCCGAGGTGGCCCAGGTGACACCGCTGATCGCCGGAACAGTGACCGAAGTTCGCGTCAAGGACACGCAGGCCGTCAAGCGCGGCGATATATTGATGGTGCTCGATCCGGCCAATGCCCGCATCGCCCTGGCGCAGGCCGAAGCTGAACTGGCCAATGCCGCACGCCAATTCCGCAAGACTGTTGCCACCAATTCGGCGCTGTCGGCAGAAGTATCGGCCCGCGCAGCAGGCATTGCCCAGGCCCGTGCACAGCTTGCCGCCGCCCAGGCTGAAGCGGAAAAGACCAGCGTCGATCTGCAGCGCCGCCAGGAACTTGTCAGGGAAGGCATCGTCTCGGCAGAAGACCTGACTGCCGCGCGGAAGGCGCATGCGGCCGCAGGCGCAGCAATTGCGACGGCTCGGGCAGCGATAGCCCAGGCACAGGCCAACCGATCGTCGGCGCAAGGCCAGTTTGCCGCCAACGATGCCCTGGTTGCCGGTTCGAGCGTAGCTGGCGATCCCGGGGTGCGCGCGGCGCAGGCGCGGCTAGAGGCGGCGCGGCTGGATCTTGAGCGAACCGTGATCCGCGCACCCGTGGATGGCGTGGTCACACGCCGCCAGGTCCAGCTGGGTCAGCGTGTGACTCAGGGGCAAGCAGTCATGACCATTGTTCCCATCGGGCAAGTCTATATCGACGCCAACTTCAAGGAACGTCAGCTGGACCGCGTACGCGTCGGCATGCCGGCGGAAGTAACGGCCGACATCTATGGTTCGAACGTGATCTATCACGGCAAGGTTGCAGGTATTTCGGGCGGCACCGGCGCCTCGATGGCGATGATCCCGGCGCAGAACGCGACTGGCAACTGGATCAAGGTGGTGCAACGCCTGCCGGTGCGGATCGAACTGGACCCCAAGGAACTGGCGGCGCACCCCCTGCGCATCGGCCTTTCGACCGAAGTCGAGATCGACGTCTCGGGCAACTAGGCTGCGGATCGGTGGTCCACTCACCCTTTTACGCTCCCGGCCGGTTATGGCTCGTGGCGAGCTTCCTCGCGCTGTCCAATTTCATCGTCGTGCTCGACATGACCGTCGCCAATGTATCGATCCCGCATATCGCCGGCTCGATCGGCGTCTCGCGCGATCAGGGCGCATGGATCATCACCAGCTACGCCGTCGCCGAAGCGCTCACCGTGCCGCTGACCGGCTGGCTGGCGCAACGTTTCGGCGCTGTCCGGATGTACATGGCCTGCATGACCGGGTTCGGCCTGTTCTCGTTTCTCTGCGCCATGTCGCTGACACTGCCGATGATTGTCGTCAGCCGGTTGGGCCAGGGCCTGTGCGGCGGGCTGATCATGGCGCTGTCGCAGACGCTTCTCTACCGGATTTTCAGCCTGGAAGATCGCGGCAAGGCCATGGTGCTGTCTTCGATGACCGTCCTCATGGGTCCGGCATTGGGGCCCAATCTGGGTGGCTTCATCAGCGACAATTTCAGCTGGCACTGGATCTTCCTGATCAACCTGCCGATTGTCGCGGTCTGTGTGACAATGGCTTTCCTGTTCCTGCGCAAGGCCGAAACGCCGATGGTGAAATTGCCGATCGATACGATTGGCCTTGCCTTGATGTTCGTGTGGATCGGATCGCTCCAGCTGATGCTCGACCTCGGCCGCGACCGTGACTGGTTCGGCGATCCGCTGATCGTCGCGCTCGCGATCATAGCCGTCGTGGGTTTGCTGGTTTTCCTTGTCTGGGAACTGACCGAAGAGCACCCGGTGGTGAACCTCAGAATATTCCGCCATACCGGCTTTACCTTTGGCGTTATCGCCTTCTCGCTGTGCTTCGGCGCCTATTTTGCCTCCATCGTCGTCATTCCGCTGTGGCTTCAGGGAACCATGGGATATCCGGCGCAGAAGGCCGGATTCGTGGTGGCGGGCACGGCGATCGGCGCACTGATCACATCGCAATTCGCCGCCAGAAGCGTGGCGAAGGGCGTAGACTTGCGCATTCTGGTCTCGGTCGCGGTTGCATGGATTGGCTGCATGGCGCTCGTGCGCGCGAACTGGACCAGCGGCACCGAGTTCTGGCAGATCGCAGCGCCGCAATATATCCAGGGCCTGGGCATGGCCTTTTTCATGATGCCGCTGTCGCTGCTGACGATCAATTCGGTCCCGCCCGAGGAGCTCGCCTTTGCCACGGGCATGCAGAATTTCATCCGCACGCTGACGATCGGCCTGTTCACCGCGGTCACCCTGACCATCTGGGGCAATACCGAGCAGGAAGCGCGCAGCGAAATCGTCTCGAAACTCCAGCCCGACGAAGTCATGCGCAACATGACGGAGGCAGGCTTTTCGACCCAGCAAGCGGCGGGCGCCATCGGCCATATCGTCGATCGCGAGGCCGTTACCATTGCCGTCGACTATGTGTTCCTGCTGACTGCGGCGATTTTCTTCCTGTGTGCGCTGGTTATTTGGCTGGCGCCACGGCCGAAAATTCCGGGGACGGGATAACGTATCTGCAAAGGAACTTGTCTTCGCCGCCAGCAGCGGCTTGAGTAGCCGGACATTGAGCCGCGCGAATCGCGGCCAGGAGAGGGCGGCATGGATATTCTCGACAGCCAGGTGCACCTGGGCCCAGGCGGCGCGGCCGAGATGGTCAAGGCGATGGATGCGCTGGGGATTGCCTCGGTGCTGGTCGATGAATGGTGGATGGGCACGCCGGGCCACCCCTATTACCCGGTCGGTGAAGGCGGGAAGGCGATCCGCACCACTTCGCCAACGACCGAACTGGCCTGCTGGCAATATCCCGGCCGTTTTGCTTTCCTCGTCAGGGCCGACCGGCGCGACCCTGACCTGAAGCACGTGCTCAGGTTCTGGCGCGACAATCCCAACGTCAAGGCGCTGCGCATCTCACCGGGTATGACCCGGGCCGAAATTGCCGCATTCGCCGCCGGCGAGGAAGACCCGATCTTCGAATGCGCCGCTGAGCTCGGCCTGCCCATCTTCGTGCAAATTTCCGGCAATATCGAGCTTGTGAAGCGCTACGCTGACAAGTTCCCTTCGGTGAAGATCGTCATCTGCCACACCGGCATGCCCCCGGGACCGGTGCTGGCGACGATTTTCGGCCAGATGGAAGGCCTGCCCGACAGCGCAGAACATTGGGCCAAGGTGGGCGCCGAGCCCAGGGACCAGGCCTGGGCCAAGGTGCTGCGGACCGCAGACAGCCCCAATGTCGCGCTCAAATGGGCGCATGCGGGCGCGATGTTCGATGCCGGCGGCTACCCGCAGCTTGCCGCGCGACCCTACCTCAAGCAGGCGCTGGGCGCTTTCGGCGCGGAGAGGATCATGTGGGCCAGCGATGTCTCGGCCAACCAGACCGGCGAGTCTTGGGCGGAATTGATCTTCGCCATTCGCGAGAACCCGGAGCTCAGCGAAAGCGACAAGCAATGGCTGCTCGCGGGCACTGCTCGCGAATGGCTCAACTGGAAATAGGAGCAACCTGAATGGCAATTTCCTTCGACGGCCAGGTCGTCGTCATCACCGGTGCCGGGCACAGTCTGGGCCGGGCCTATGCGCTCGACATGGGCAGGCGCGGCGCGCGGGTCGTGGTGAACGACTTGTTCGGCGCAGGCGGCGACGAGATGTCCGCTGCCGAAAAGGTCGTGGCCGAAATCGAGGCTGCGGGCGGAGAGGCCATCGCCTCGCACGATTCGGCGGCCTCGCCCGAAGGCGGCCAGGCGATCATCGACAAGGCGCTCGACACATTCGGCACGGTCGATGCCGTGGTCCACAATGCCGGCATCTGGCGGCACGAGCTATTCGTCGACACCACGTCCGACCAGCTCGATCCGGTGCTCGACGTGCACCTGCGCGGCGCCTTCTTTGTTGCCCGGCCCGCCTGGAAAGTGATGCAGGCCAAGGGCTATGGCCGAATTGTCCTCACCAGCTCCTCCACCGGCTGCTTCGGCCGGGTGCGCGGGGCGAACTATGCCGCGGCCAAGGCCGCCATGCTGGGCGTCGCCAAGACCATGGCGATCGAGGGCGAAGAGCATGGCATCAGGGCCAACTGCATCCTCCCCGTAGCCCCCTTCGGCCGCCGCGAGCCGCCGCCCGCGGTGTTCACCGACCACCTCGCCCGCACCGGCCTCAAGCCCGAGGAAACCGGGCCGGCTCTGGTCGCCCCGATCGTCACCTGGCTCGCCAGCCGCAACTGCTCGGTCAACGGCGAGGCCTTTTCGGCTGGCGGCGGCAAGTTCGGCAAGGCCTTCATCGCAGTTGCCGATGGCTGGCTGGGTCCGGCGGATGGCAGTGTATCGGCTGAAGACATCGAAGCGCACATGGGCGAAATCAGGGACCTGTCCGAATGGCAGATCCCGCCGACCTCGATCGACGAGCTGGCCCTGATCGGCGAGCTCAGAAAGAAGCGCGGCCTGGCCTGAGCGGCAAACCCGGCCCGCTGCAGGCCGCCCTGGAAGAGGAAATATCTGCAATGATCATCAACAACGCACCTGCAAAGTGGGATGTCGAAGCCGACCTGGTGTCGATCGGCAGCGGTATTGGCGGACTGTCGGCGGCGATCACCGCGCACGACAATGGCCTGAAGGCAGTAGTGCTCGAGAAGTCGGAGCAAGTCGGCGGCGTCACCGCGCTGTCGCAGGGGCAGGTCTGGATTCCAGGCAACCATCATGCGGCCGAACTGGGGATCGAGGATTCGGCCGAAAGCGGCTTCCGCTATCTGCAGCGCCTGTCCATGGGCTATGGCGAGGACGTCGCGATCCTCAACTTCACCACCCATGCCCGGGTGGCGCTCAAATATTTCGAGGAGAACGCGGGCTTGCGGATGTTCGCGATCCGCGGCTGCCCCGACTATTACTACGGCCTCACCAACGATTCCGTTTCAGAAGGCCGGCTGATCGAGGTGGAGCCCTTTCCGGGCCAGACGCTCGGCGATTGGCAGCCCAGGACGCGGCTGTCGCCGCAGGTGCCCTATGGCCTCACCACCCAGGACATCGCCAATGCCGGTGGCCTTTCCGCCATGATGCACTGGGACTACGAACTGATGGGCCAGCGCATCGCCGATGACCTGCGCTGTGCAGGATCGGGCCTTGCCGCCTATTTCGTCAAGGCTGTGCTCGACCGCTCGATCCCGATGGAAACCGGCATGGACGTTAAGGAACTGATCGGCGACGGAGAGCGCGTGATCGGCGTTCGCGCAGTGAAGGACGGCCGGGACATCTTCATCAAGGGCAGCAAGGGCGTCGTCGTCGCCGTGTCGAGCTATGAACGCAACCAGAAGCTCGAGAAGACGCTGGGCACTGTGCTCGAGAGCGAATCGATGCTGTTCACCGCGATCAACGGCTCCAATATCAAGCTGGCCGGGCCTTTCGGCGCGCAGGTCGCGCGCGTGCCGGAAATCACCATGGCGGGCTTTGCGGTGCCCGGCGAGGAGACCGACGAGGGTCAGCAGGTCTGGCGCAGCTGCATGCCGATCATCGGCCTGCCGCATCACATTGTCGTCAACCAGACCGGCAAGCGTTTCGGCAACGAAAGCTTCTATCGCAGCTTCTATTACAAGACCGACCACATAGAGGGAATGAATCAGACTCATCCCAATTTCCCCTGCTGGATCGTCATCGACAGCCAGGCGCGCGACAAATACGCCTTTATGTCGATCATGCCGCAACAGGACTGGCCCGAGCATTTCGGCCACGTCGCCCAGACCATCGAGGAGCTGGCCGACCAGGCGGGGATCGACAAGCAGGGCCTCGTCGAAACCGTCGCGCGCTTCAACGCAAATTCCGAGAAGGGCCTGGATCCCGATTTCAACCGCGGTCAGCAGCCCTGGGGTCAATGGATGACGGGCGACCCGCGCCAGAAGCCGAACCCCAACCTCGGCCCCATCGTCAAGGCGCCGTTCTATGCGGTGAAGCTCAGCCGCATGGGCGCCACGGCCATCCCCGCCGCAGGCCTCAAGATCGACCGCAACGCCAATGTCGTCGGCTGGGACGACGAGCCGATCCCCGGCCTTTATGCCGCCGGCAATTCGGCGGCGCGCATGGAATCTGGCGCGGTTATGCAGAGCGGCGTCTCCAACGCGCGCGGCATGACCTATGGCTGGCTCGCGGCGCTGCACGCATCGGGCAAGCCGAGCCAGCTGCTGGACCAGGCGGTGGCGGAGATGGCGGGGTAACAGGCCTTCCTCAACCCCGCTCGTCCTGAGCCTGTCGAAGGACGCTGACGCAACGGCAGCGCAAGCACCCTTCGACAGGCTCAGGGTGAGCGGGGTTGGGCTTGGTCTCCAAAAAGATCAGCCCCGCGGCGTTTCATACTCCGTCACCGTAAAGGCCGGATTGTCGGCGCTGGCGAACAGGTTGGCGCCGCTTTCCCGGATCAGAGGCACGAGGTCGCTGGCCGCAAAATCCTGCATATTGGCGGCCATGTCCGCGGCATTGTCCCACCACAGTTCCATGATGACGTCGAAATCCAGTTCCCTGGTCTCGCCGGTCAGCGGGTTCTTCAGCGGAGTGACGTAGCGGCGCATGTAGCGCTTGGCGCGCAGGAACACGTTCTCGCCGATCTTGACGTGGCCGTTCTCGTAGCGATCGATGAATTCCTCCATCGTCATGCCCGGCTTGCGCTTCATCAGGCCGATCTGCTTGTACATGGCATCTGTCCTTTCGCGTCAGCGCGCCGTGAAAGTGAGGGGAAGGTCTTCCAGGCTGAGCATCGCCAGAGTGGGGTGATAGCGGGCCGCTTCCCTGGGGATTGCAAGCTGGAAGTTCGTCAACCGCTTGTGCAATTCCTGCGCGGCGACTTTGATCTGCATGCGCGCCAGGTGCATGCCGATGCAGATGTGCATGCCGCCGCCGAAAGTGAGGTGGCGCGAGAGACGCTCGCGATCCATGTCGAACTGGCGCGGATGGTCGAACACCGTCTCGTCGTCGTTGGCCGAAGCGAACAGCAGGCAGATCAGGGCGCCTTCGGGGATGTGCCCGCCCGAAGGCAGCGCGACATCGCGCGTGGCGACGCGAAACAGCCCGCGCGCGGGCGGCTCCAGCCGCAGCATTTCCTCGATGAAACGATTGAGCCGGCTTTCGTCGGGGGCGCTCTCCTCGAACTTCGTCGCAATCTCGGGATCGCTGGCGATCAGATAGAGCATGGTCGAATTCGCGGTGCCAATCGAATCGAGCCCGCCAATCATGAGCGCCCGGGCGAGCGAGACGATCTCGTCAAAGCTCAGGGTCTCCTTGCCATCCTCGCCGCGGGCGTAGATCAGGTCGGAAATCATGTCGTCGGTGCGCTGCTCCTGCCGCGCGCGAATGCAGGCAATGACATAGTTCTGCAGGTCGCAGAAGTGCCGGGCTTCCTCGCGCATGTGCTCGGCCGACTGGGCGCTGCGGATGGCGGCAAGCGCGCGAGTCCAGCGCAGCACTTTCGGTCCGTCTTCGTGCGGAATGCCAAGCTGCTCGCACATTATTGCCAGCGTCAGCGGCATGGCGAAATCGTTGACCCCGTCCATTCTGCCGCGCGGCGCCAGGCTTTCGATCAGACGTGCGGCAATGGCCCGGATCAAGGGCTCGAGCTTCCTGATCCGGCTGGGCGTAAAGGCCTGCTGCAGCAGCCCGCGCACACGGGTATGGGTGGGCGGATCGGTCATGATGGCATCGGGGAAATAGCCGCCGCCGTCGCGCATGAGGATCGTCTTGTATTCGTCGAAATATTCCCTGGCGAATGTCTGGTTCCAGGCGCGGCCTACTGAGAAGGTTTCGGAATCACGGGCGATTTCCAGCAGGTCTTCATGCCGCGAGACGAACCACATGCCTGCCTTTTCGTCGAAATAGACCGGATTCGTTTCGCGCAGCGCCCGGTAATATGGCGCCGGGCGGACCAGCACTTCCGGCTCCATGATCGAATGGGCGAGCAGCGCATCGGGCGCCAGACCGGCAGGGAGCGCCTCGTCCAACCGCAGGACTTGCAGGCCGTCTTCACGCATCGGCTTCCTCCTATTTCGCTGCGGCAGCGCGCGAGCGGATGTATTGCCGGAGATCGGCAAGCTGTGCTTCGGTCAGCTCGGCAAAGTCGGGCATGCCATTGGGCTTGAGCCCGCCGCCGCGCACCACTTCGTCGAAAGCATCGGGCGAAAGGACGATGCCCGAGCGGCGCAAGTCAGGACCCGCTCCGCCCGGCACCGCCAGGAAACCATGGCAAACCGAACAGCGCAGACCGAATGTCAGGCCGCCCCGCTCTTCCATGGCCGCGTCGGGCTTGAAATCCGCACCGGCCGATATCGGCGGCTGGGAGACCCGGTGCGCGGGCAGGCGCGCCTTGCCGCCAATCGCGAAGGTCAGAACCCGCCGGGCGATAGTGCGATAGTCGATCGGAAAGCCGGCATGCTCCGGCCCCGAGAAATTAGTGTGGCCGCTGATCCCGGTGAGCACCGTGACATATTGCCTGCCGTCTACCGAATAGGAAATCGGCGGGGCGAAAATCGCCGCCCCGGACGAAAAGGACCAGACCAGCTTGCCACTATCGGCGGCATAGGCATTGAACCGCCCGTCTACCTGGCCCTGGAACACGAGATTGCCGCCCGTCGCCATGACGCTGCCGCCTTCCGTGCCCGGCGTGGTATGCGACCAGACGGCGCGCTGCGCGACCGGGTCCCAGGCGACAAGACGGCCGGTCTTGTTGATCGGGTCATCCGGCAGTTCGGGCAGCGAAATCATGGTCGCGGCCTGCATCGTCCCCACCGGACTGAACTTGCGCCATTCATCGTTGGCAACGCCAAAGTCCTGCCATGTCATCGCGCGCTCGAGCACTGGAATATAGACCAGCCGCGTCTTCGGGCTGAAGGCCATGGGATACCAGTTGTGCGCGCCATTGCCGCTGGGCCACATGGTGAAGACCGACCCGTCGGTATAGCGCGCCGCCGGGTTCTCGACCGGGCGGCCAGTCTTCAAGTCGATCCGCTCGGCCCAGTTCGCCCGGGCGAACTTTTCGGCCGAGAGCAATTCGCCCGTCACCCGGTCCAGCACGTAGAAAAAGCCGTTCTTGGGCGCAGTCATCACCACTTTGCGCATGCGCCCGCCGATCTCGAGGTCGGCGAATTGCATGTCCATCGCGGCATTGAAATCCCAGGTTTCGCCAGGGTTGACCTGATAGTGCCACTTGTAGGCGCCGCTATCGGCATCGAGCGCGACGACCGAGGCAAGATAGAGATTGTCGCCCTTGCCCTGGCTCCTGACCTTGTGGTTCCAGGGGCTGCCGTTGCCGACCCCGACGAAAACCGTGCGCGTCTCCGGATCGTAGGAGAAGGAATTCCAGGCCGTGCCGCCGCCGCCCAGCTTCCACCATTCACCGAACCATGTCCGCGCCGCGCGCACCTGCGAGGGATCCTCGAAGCCCTTGGCCGGATCGCCGGGCACCGTGTACCAGCGCCACAACAGCGTGCCCGTCTCGGCGTCGTAGGTGCTGACATAGCCGCGCACCGGGCCGAAATCCGCGCCGCCGAAGCCGATGATGACCTTGCCGTCGAAAACCCGCGGGGCGCCGGTGATATAGGTCGGATCGCCGTCCTTCAGCGTCTGCTGGCTCCAGACTTCTTTGCCTGTCGCAGCGTCAATGGCGATCAGCCGGCCATCGACGGTGCCCACGAAAATCTTTCCCTGCCACCAGGCAATGCCGCGCGTACCCCAGGCGAGACGCATGCGGTGGCTGCCCGGCTGGGCCCAGGTCTGCGGGTCGAACTCCCACAACTGCTTGCCCGTACGGACATCGATGGCGCGCACAAGACTGTAGCCGCTCACCACGTAAAGCACGCCGTTCACCGCGAGCGGCTGACTCACCGATGCGCCGGGGGGCAGGTCGAAGGACCAGACAAGGCCTAGCTGCCGGACGTTGGCCTGGCCGATCTGATCCAGCGGGCTGTAATGCTGTTCGCCATAAGTGCCGCCTGGCGCGGCCCAATCGGTTCCGGCGCCGCCGTCGCGCATCAGCGCATCGGGCGCGGCGGCGGTTTCGGCGCGGATCGCGCTGGCCAGCAGCGCGGCCGAACCCATTGCAGCCACAAGGCCCATCCATTTCATGCGCAAATCCTCTGCCCTGACCTTTTGCTCATGCTTCTCACGCTTGCGGCAAAGTTTCAATGCGGAGGAGGCGCGCTTGACGGCAGGGCCATTCTGCTCTGTAGCCCCGCCCCATGCCACACCAACCCCTTGCCGGCCGCCGCGTCATCGAAATGGGCACCATGGTCGCCTCGCCCTTCGCGACGCATATCCTCGCCAATCTCGGCGCCGAAGTTATCAAGATCGAGCCGCCATCGGGCGATACCACGCGCGCGCTGGTGCGCGGCGGGCCTTCGGGCACGCTGATTGCCTACAGCCATTCCAAGCGGGCGATCTGCATCGATCTGACGACCGATGCCGGCAAGGACGTCTTCGGCCGGCTGGTCGAAAGCGCCGACGTGGTGATTCACAATCTCGCGCCATCGGCCGCGCGCAAACTGGGTGTGACGGCGCAGGATTGCCACAGGATCAATCCCGCGCTGATCCATTGCCACATCAAGGGCTATGCCCACGGGCCGCAGGCGGACGACCTGGCTACCAATCCGGTGGCCGAGGCGGCGACCGGCGTGATGGACGATCATCGCATCGACGGGCGGCCAAGCAGGCTGGGACCAAGCTATCACGACCAGTTTGCCGGGACCTATGCGGTGATCCGGGTGCTGGCGGCCATGCTCGATCCCAACGCTTCCGAGGAAGCGCGCACGATCGAAATCGGGCTCTACGAAACCGGCCTGCACCTCGCCGCGCGCGATCTGGCAGGCATCCAGCTCAAGACCCAGTTGCTTGGCAGGCCGGAGAAGGAAGCCGGCGGCGAATTCGCCATGCCGGGTTATGGCGCCTACGAAACGCAGGATGGCCGCTGGGTCTATCTGCTGGTGCTGACTGACGCGCATTGGGCCAAGCTCACCCGGGCGCTCGAAATGCCCGAAAAGGACGATGCGGAACTCGCCAGATTGCGCGACCGCAAGAAGCAGCGCGAGCGAGTCGAGGAAGCCGTGCGCAAGGCGGTCGGTGCACTAACCTTCGACCAGGCTGCAGAGCAGTTGCAGCGCGCCGGGCTTGGCCATACCGAAGTGATGCCGCTCGAACGCGTGCTGGAAAAGCCGCAGGCGCATGCGCCGGGCAAACTGCGCGAGCTCGACTATCGCGGGCTGCATTTCGAAGTGCCCGAATTCCCCGGCCAGCACCAGGTTGCGCCCAACCGTCCGCCGCCCGAACTGGGCGAACATTCGGCGGAAATCCTGCGCGAACTCGGTTACGGCGAGGCGGAATGCGCGGCCATGCTGGATAGCGGCGCGATCGAAGCGCTCAATCCCGAAAAGTTTGCCTGGGCGCCGGTGCGCGACAAAAGTTGAACGGTCAGCGGCCCGCCTGCCGCGACAGAACAAAAAAAGGGGCCGGAGCGGCTGGCTCCGGCCCTTTGAGTGTGTGTTCGCAGGAGGAACATCGGGAGGCGGGACCGGGGGGGAGGAAAGGGAGGAACCCCGGCCCCGCCAAACTTGTAAGGCGATCAGTAGTTGTAAGCCCGTTCGCCATGTTCGCCGAGGTCTAGACCCTCACGCTCGACTTCCTCGGTAACCCTGAGGCCAGTGAGCAGCTTGGCGACGTAGATCGAAATCACGGTTGCTACGGCCGTCCAGACGATGGTGGCGACCACTGCTTCGGCTTGTACCAGAAGCTGAGCCCCCATGCCCATCCAGCCTTCGCCGCTCGGACCGCCAAGGGCAGCCGAATAGACGATGCCGGTACCCAGGGCGCCCATGATGCCGCCGACGCCGTGGATGCCAAAGGTGTCCAGGGCATCGTCATAGCCGAGCATGGCCTTGAGCTTGGTCACTGCGAAGAAGCAGATGATCGAAGTGATGAAGCACAGCACGATCGCGCCCATCGGTCCGGAATTGCCTGCGGCGGGAGTAACCGCAACCAGGCCGGCGATGATGCCTGAGCAGAAGCCAAGAGCCGAAGCCTTGTGGCCCGTGATCCGCTCGGCGAGCATCCAGGCCAGGCCGGCCGCTGCCGGTCCGACAAAGGTGTTCATCATGGCGAGCGCCGCCGAACCGTTGGCTTCAAGAGCCGAACCGGCGTTGAAGCCGAACCAGCCAACCCACAACAGGCCCGTGCCGATTCCGGTCATGGTCAGCGAGTGCGGCGCCATCACTTCCTTGCCGTAGCCGATACGCTTGCCAAGGATGACACAGGCGACCAGAGCCGCGACGCCCGAGTTGATGTGGACGACGGTGCCGCCAGCAAAGTCCAGAGCGCCCAGCCCGAAGAAATAGCCGTTGCCCGCCCAGACCATGTGCGCGATCGGGAAATAGGCCAAGGTCAGCCAGAGCACGCCGAATACCATTACGGCGGAGAACTTCATGCGCTCAACTACCGAGCCCAGAACCAGCGCAAGCGTGATCGCCGCGAAAGTCATCTGGAAGCAGATGAACACATATTCGGGAATGGCGATGCCGGCGCTGAATGTCGCCGCCGTACTGGCCGGCGTTACGCCGCTCAGGAAAGCCTTGCCGAAGCCTGAGATAACGGCGTTGCCGCCGTCACCGAAGGCCTGGGTGTAGCCCCAGCAGACCCACACGATCATAGCCAGCGCGCTGGCCGCACCGACCTGCGTCATCACCGAAAGCATGTTCTTGGTGCGGGCGAGGCCGCCATAGAACAGCGCCAGGCCGGGCATGATCATCAGAAGCACGAGAATGGTCGAGACCATCATCCAGGCTGTATCGCCCTTATCGACGGTCGGAGGCGCCTCGGCCGCGGCCTGCGCGAAAGCAGCCGTAGCAGCGAACAGCGATGCGCCGAGGCCGCCCGCGCCAAAGAGAAGCTTGCGAAACATGTTGTTATCCCTCTGTTTGCGCGCGCCGGTCACAGCGCGGTGTCCCCGGTTTCGCCGGTGCGAATGCGCGTGGCTGAAGCGAGGTCGAGCACGAAAATCTTGCCGTCGCCGATCGCTTCGGTGCTGGCGGATTGCTGGATGGCTTCGACCACCCGCGGCGCAAGATCGTCGCTCGCAGCCACTTCGACCTTCACTTTCGGAAGCATGTTGGTCGAATATTCCGCGCCGCGGTAAATCTCTGTCTGTCCCTTCTGACGCCCGAAGCCCTTAACCTCGGAAACCGTCATGCCCGCGACGCCGATGGCGCTGAGCGCTTCTCGCACTTCGTCGAGCTTGAAGGGCTTGATGATGGCGATGATGAATTTCATGCCTGTCCCCTGCTTGTTTCACCGGCACAGCGCCGGCCGCGGATTTCTTCGCAAGGGGCGTGCCAATTCAGGATTTGGCAGAGTTTTCAGTACAGTCCGGTGATGCTGCACATGCGAAGCGCACGTGCAGCGCCCGATTCATGAGCAAATGCCTAAAATTTAGGCAGCTCAAGCCGCGCCACGACCGGCAAGTGATCGGAGCCGCGGCTGGCAAGGGCGCTATGGTGGACCCCGCACCCGGCAATCCGCCATTCCGGCGAGGCGACGATCCTGTCCAACTGCGCCACCGGCCGGCGGGAGGGGAATGAGCGGCCCGCAGCGAGCACCCGCCAATTCTGTGCGAATTCTCCCAGCGATCCACCGTGGCGCGCCCATTCGTTGAGGTCGCCCATCAGCACAGCGGGAAGATGCTTTTCGCATTGCGCGACGTGGTGCAGAATCGAGCGGACCTGTTGACGGCGTCGCAGGCCGGAAAGATCGAGATGCATGCCGACTACGCGAAGCCGGCGGCCTCCCGCGACAAGATCGGCGCGCACCGCGCCGCGCGGCTCGATGGTGGGCAAGTTCACTACCGCCGATTCGGCGACAACGATGTCGCGCCGCACCAGCAGCGCATTGCCATGCCAGCCGATCGATTCGGGCGGTCCGCCGAAGGGAACCGGCTTGTAATGCGTGTGGCTCTCGATCGAAGCCAGCGGCAGGGCGCTGGCGCGGCGCCCGAAACGGCGGTCGGCTTCCTGCAACGCCACCACATCGGCATCTATCTCTCGCAAGATGGCAAGAATGCGATCGGGATCGCGCCTGCGGTCGAGACCGATGGCCTTACGGATATTATAGCTGGCGAAAGTCAGTTCCACGCGTGCGCCGGATCACTCGCCCGCGATATAACGGTCGGTGGCGCGCGCCGGAAGGCCGTCGATGCTTTTGTCGCGCGCGCTGTACTTTGCGGCCCATGCATCGGGGTCCTGCCCGGTGTGATATTTGACCAGGGTTTCGCGATGCTTGTCGTGCGTCATGATCGGCACGCCCCAGCCGCAGCTGGTCTGCACGCTTTCAACGGCAATGTCGAAGATCTGCCGGGTCCCGGGCAGCAGCGTGAAATGCGCCGCCAGTTCCCCCCATTCGGGATCGGCAGGCAGCACCGGCTTGCCCCGCCCATAGATGCGCAGGATCAGCGCGGGCTGCTCGAAATTGCACATCATCACGGTGATCCGGCCGTCCGCCAGCAAGTGAGCATTGGTCTCGTTGCCCGAACCACCCAGGTCGAGCCAGGCGACGCGGCTGGGCGAGAGCACCTTGAAGGTATCGGCCAGGCCCTTGGGGCTGAGGTTGATGCGGCCCTCGCTGGAGGCGGTGGCGACGAAGTAGACGCTCTGCCGCGAAATCATCGCGGTATGCGCCTCGGTTAGCGTGTCGGTAAAGTCGGCCATGGCCACTCCTCTAAGCCTCTTGCCCTGACTGGGCAATCGCAGCACAGTGATCGCCGGCAAGCGGGAGGAAGCATCGGCATGGCATTGGAGGTAATCGGCGCCGGACTTGGGCGGACAGGGACACTGACGCTCAAGACTGCGCTGGAAAGGCTGGGCTTCGGCCCCTGCCACCATATGGTCGAAGTTATCGCCCATCCCGAGCAGATCACCTTCTGGAACCGGGTATCCGATGGCGAAGCGGTCGATTGGGAAGAAGGCTATGGCGCCTATCGCGCCACGGTGGATTGGCCGGGTTGCACCTATTACGCGGAGCTGGCCAAATATTATCCCGAGGCCAAAGTGATACTATCGCGGCGCGACCCAGAGCGCTGGTACGAAAGCATGGCGGAGACGATTCTCGCCTCGATGGTGGGCATGGGCCTGAAACACGAGGTTCCCGCCGATCACCCCATGCGCTTCGGCGGGATCATATCCGACAAGACCTTCGGCTTCGATTACACGAAGGAAAATGTCATCGCCGCCTACGAACGGCACAATGCCGAAGTGGTGAGCACAATCGCGCCGGAACGCCTGCTGGTTTACGAAGTGGCGCAAGGCTGGGAGCCGCTCTGCGCCCATCTTGGCGTGCCGGTGCCCGATGAACCGTTCCCGCATGTCAATGACCGCGAAGAATTCCAGGCCCACGCACAAAGCGCGCGGGATGCCGCCGGGCGTTAGGGTCCTTCTTGCCTGGTTTACCGCTCTTTGGTGGCGCTGAACGTCAGTTCGGGGTTCTTTTCTTTCTGGTAACTGACATCCCAGCTTGAGCGGGCCATGAACACCGGATCACCGTCGCGGTCCTTGGCCAGGTTCGACTTGTTGAACTCAGCGAATAGCTTGAGCGCCGTATCGCCGCCCTTGAGCCAGCGTGCCGTATCGAACGGTGCCGGCTCCAGCATGGCTTCTACCTTGTATTCGGCCTCCAGCCGCGAAATCAGCACTTCGAGCTGGAGTTGGCCGACCACCCCGACGATCCATTGGGCGCCGATTTCCGGGTAAAATACCTGAATCACGCCCTCCTCGCTCAGGTCGTCGAGCGCTTTCCTCAACTGCTTGGTCTTGGTCGGATCCTTTAGCGCGACGCGGCGCAGGATTTCGGGCGCGAAATTCGGCAGCCCGGTGAAACGCACCTTGTTGCTCTCGGACAGCGTATCGCCCACCCGCAAGGTCCCGTGGTTGGGAATGCCAATAATGTCGCCCGCCTCGGCCGTATCGGCGATTTCGCGGTCCTGGGCGAAGAACAGGATTGGCGAATGGATCGCGATGGGCTTGCCCAGGGCAGAAGGGGTCAGCTTCATGCCGCGTTTGAACGTGCCCGAGACGAGGCGCATGAAAGCGATACGGTCGCGGTGCTGGGGGTCCATATTGGCCTGGACCTTGAAGATGAAGCCGGTGACTTCGCTGCCATCGGGCGAGACTTCGCCCTTTTCCGAAGGCTGCGGGCGCGGCGGCGGGGCGAAGCGGGCGATGGCATCGATCAGCTCGGCTACACCGAAATTCTTGAGTGCCGAGCCGAAATAGACCGGCGTCAGGTCGCCGTGGCGGTAGGCTTCCAGATCGAAGGCCGGATAGCCGCCCTGGGCCAGTTCCACTTCGTCGGCAACTTCGGCGGGCAGCTCTGCCTTCTCGCGCTTGCCGAGGAATTCGCGGCTGTCGCCCTCCGGCCGGCTGATGAGTCCGGTGGCGAAATCGAGCACCCCCTGAAACTGCCCGCCCATGCCCACCGGCCACGACATCGGGCAGACATCGAGCGCCAGCGCATCGGCCACTTCGTCCATCAGCTCGAACGGTGAGCGGCCTTCGCGGTCGACTTTGTTGACGAATGTTATGATCGGCACAGAGCGCAAGCGGCAGACCTCGAACAGCTTGCGGGTCTGCGGCTCGATGCCCTTGGCCGCGTCGATCACCATGATCGCCGAATCGACCGCCGTCAGCGTGCGGTAAGTGTCTTCGGAAAAGTCCTCGTGTCCCGGCGTATCGAGCAAGTTGAAAGTGATCCCATCGCGTTCGAAGGTCATGACGGAGCTGGTGACGGAAATCCCGCGCTGCTGCTCGATCTTCATCCAGTCCGACCGCGCCCGCCGCGCCGCCCCGCGCGCCTTGACCTCGCCGGCCAGATGGATCGCGCCGCCCTGAAGCAGCAGCTTCTCGGTCAGCGTGGTCTTGCCCGCGTCAGGGTGGGAGATAATGGCGAAGGTGCGCCGGTTGGAAGTCATTTCGGTGTGCTATCCGTGGCCAGAGGCTTTCGTCGATGCAAGAACCAGCGGACAAGCAGGATCATGTCCCCGGCGATTGTCGCGACGCCAGCGAACATGGCTACGATGAAATTGGTGAGGCAAATTTCGCCGCCGCAGGTGAAGACTTTGACGCTCATGAACAGCACGACTGCGGCAAGGCCCAGCGCGCTGAGCAGCAACATGGCGGCAAGCAGCCTTCTGCGCGGCGCAAGCGCCGCAATAAGCAGCGCCGGACCGAAAGTCGCCGCGACGAGTTGCCAGAAGGTCATTGCCTAACCCCGCAACACTGCGCCGAGCTTGGCGGCAGCGGCGGTTATGCGTTCGGCGATGGCCTTGAGCTCGGCTTCGTCGAAGCTCTTCTCACCCGGCTGCAGCGTCACTTCGACAGCCAGCGACTTCTGCCCCTCGGGCACACCCTGACCGGCGAACAGATCGAACAGCCGCGCGGCGACGATGTTCGCCTTGTCGGCATTCTTTACAGCACGAACCAGATCGCCAGCGGGCAAGTCTGCCGGAACCAGGAACGCAAAGTCGCGTGTCACTGCCTGGAGCGCAGGCGGGGCATAGTGCGGGCGGGCGAATGTCGCCCCGCCCTTTTTCGCCGGAAGCGAATCGAGGAACAGCTCCACCGCCGCCACCGGCGCATCGATATCGAACTGCTTCAGCACGGCGGGATGCAGCATGCCGAAACGGGCCAGCACCGTCTTGGGCCCGAGCCGCAAGGTAGCGGACTGGCCGGGATGGAACTGCGGTCCCGCTTCCCCCATAACCTGCAAACTGTCGACCGGCGCCCCAGCCTCGGCGAGTAATGCCATGGCTTCGGCCTTGGCGTCGAAGGCGTCGAAAGTCCGCGCCTTGCCGTTCGCCCAGCCGCGCGGGGTCCTTTCACCCGCCAGGACCACTGCGAGCGACAGCCGCTCGTCGCTGTGGCCACCCTCCCCGCGAAGATAGCGCCGCCCGATCTCGAACAGCCGCAGGCCTTCGGCCCCTCGATCGAGATTGCGCCGGACGGCCGCGAGCAGGCCCGGCAGCAGCGATGGGCGCATCGCCTTCATGTCCTCGCTGATCGGATTGGCCAGCACCCACAGATTACCAGCTACCAGATCGAGCGACTGGCCGGGCGCGAATTCCGTGGCCTCGGCAACCGGCAGGAACGACCAGGTAACCGCCTCGTGGCACCCGCGCGCGGCGGCGGCGCGGCGCAGGCGGCGTTCGAGCTTTTGCGCCGGAGTGGCGGTGGGGCGCGCGACACCGTCCGCGCGCGGCAAGGGCACGCTGGCGATGTTATCGAGACCGTGGATGCGCACCACTTCCTCGACCAGATCGGGCCAGCCATCGACGTCGGACCGCCAGGTGGGGACGATGATGCGCCAGGGCAGGTCATCGATTTCCTGTTCGGCGATAAAGCCGAGACGGCCGAGAATATTGCGTTGTTCCTGCGCGGGAATTTCGACGCCAGCCAACCGCGCGGTCGAGGCCGGATCGAATTCGACGATCTTCTGAACCTCGGGATAGCCGCCCGCCGGGAACTTGCCGGCAATGCGCGGTTCGGAGGCTTCGCCGCCGCAAAGCTCGAGAATCATCCGGGTGGCCGTCTCGATCACGGTCGAGAGCATCATCGGATCGATGCCCCGCTCGAAGCGGGCGCGCGCGTCCGAGGTAATGCCGTGCCGCCGCCCGGTCGCGCCGATCCATTCGGGATTGAACCAGGCGCATTCGAGCAGCACGTCGGTGGTCGCCTCGGTAACGCCGCTGTAGTCGCCGCCCATCACGCCGCCCAGCCCCAGCACGCGGGCATCGTCGGCGATAACGCAGTCATCGGGCGTCACGGCATAGGTCTTGTCGTTGAGCGCGAGGAAGCTCTCGCCTTCGCGCCCGCGCCGCGCGGTCACTGCGCCGGTCAGTTTGGCCATGTCATAGACATGCAGCGGGCGGGCCTGATCGATCGAGAAGAAATTGGTGATGTCGACCAGCGCCGAAATCGGGCGCAATCCAACGGCCTTCAGCCGCGCCTGCAGCCAGCCGGGCGAAGGCCCGTTCTTCACGCCCCGGATCACCCGGCCCCAGAAGATATGGCAGCCGCTATCCGCTTCGACCCCGATCTTGGCCGGAAAGGGAAAGGCGCCCTCGACCACGCCATAGTCCGGCGCCCGCATCGGCGGCATCGCAATCCTGGCGGCGATAAGATCGCGGGCGATCCCGTTGACGCCCATGCAATCGGGCCGGTTGGGCGTGATCGCGACATCGAACACCGGGTCGGAGCCGGCGTAGTCGGCATAGGCCGTACCCACCGGCGCATCTTCGGGCAGTTCGATGATTCCGGCGTGATCGTCGCCCAGTTCAAGCTCGCGGCTCGAACACATCATGCCGTTGCTCTCGACCCCGCGCACAGCGGCGACTTTCAATTCCATACCATTGGCAGGAACCACCGCGCCCGGCAGGCCGAGCACGCCCACCAGCCCGGCCCGCGCATTGGGCGCGCCGCAGACGACCTGGAGCGGCTGGCCGTCTCCGCTATCGACGGTCAGCACCTGCAACTTGTCGGCATTGGGATGCGGCGCGGCAGTGAGGACTTTCGCCACACGAAAACCCTGCAGCCGCTGCGCCGGGTCTTCCACGCCTTCGACTTCCAGCCCGATGGCATTGAGCGTGCGCGCAATTTCTTCCACCGAAGCACCGGTATCGAGATGGTCCTTGAGCCAGGAAAGCGTGAACTTCATGCTCCCACTCCCCCAACAGGCGTCCCCACGCCGCCCGAAAGCGTCGGAACATCCAGCGCGGAAAAGCCGTAATGCGCCAGCCAGCGCACATCGCCGTCGAAGAAGGCGCGCAGGTCGTCCATGCCGTATTTGAGCATGGCGAGCCGGTCGACGCCGACGCCGAAAGCGAAGCCCTGCCACTCATCGGGATCGAGCCCGCCGGCCTCCAGCACATGCCGGTTGACCATGCCGCTGCCGAGCAATTCCATCCAGCCATGCCCCGGCGCGTCGCCGCTGCCGCCCAGCACGCGTTTGCCGCCCTGCAGCGCGAAGCCGACATCGACTTCGACCGAAGGCTCGGTGAAGGGGAAATAGCTGGGGCGCAGCCGCAACACGATGTCCTCGCGCTCGAAGAAGGCCTTGAGAAAAGTCTCCAGCGTCCACTTGAGGTGGCCCAGATGGATTCCCTTGTCGATTACCAGCCCTTCGACCTGATGGAACATCGGCGTGTGCGTCGCGTCGCTGTCGGAGCGATAGACCCGGCCCGGGGCAATGATCCGCAACGGTGCGCCCTGCGCCAGCATCGAGCGGATCTGCACCGGCGACGTATGCGTGCGCAGCAGCATTTCCTCGCCGGCCTGATTGCGGTCGGGGAAATAGAATGTATCGTGCATCGCGCGCGCCGGGTGGCTTTCGGGCATGTTGAGCGCGGTGAAATTGTGCCAGCCGTCCTCGATCTCCGGGCCGGTTGCGACGGCGAATCCCATGTCCGCGAAGATCTCGGCCAGTTCATCCATCACCTGGCTGACCGGATGGACCGAACCGCGAGGGGTTTCGGGGGCGGGAAGCGACAGATCGATGCTCTCCGAAGCGAGACGGGCTTCGAGCGCCGCACCCTCCAGCGCCGCCTTGCGCGCCGCCAGCGCATCGGTGACTTGCTCACGCAAAGCGTGAATCTTCGGCCCTTCGCTCTGCCGCTGCTCCTGGCTCATTGTGCCCAGAGTCTTCAACAGCGCAGAAATCGACCCCTGCTTGCCGAGGAATTCGACGCGCAGCGCCTCCAGCGCGTCGAGCGTGCCTGCCTCAGCCACTCGCGCCAGCGCGTCTAGTCGCACTTCCTCGAGAACCACTGTAACCCCGAGCGGTCTAGCTGTTGCAAGCCGCGCTCCATCGGCATGAACGCGCCGCTTCGCAATCCCGGCGAAACCGAGACGCCTTCCGGACTGTCCAGCGTTTGCACCGCGGAACCGGCGATACGCGCCCTTTCTCGCAGGATGGCTCCGATCAAGGGTTTGGGCAGCGCCGCATACTGGCGCGGCGCCATGCCGATAAATTGATGGAAATCGCGGACGAACTGGGCCTGGTCGTGATAGTGGCTGTCGATCGCCCCGATCCAGTTGAGCGAAGGATCGAGCATGAAATGCGAAAGGCTGCGCATGAACCGCTGCCGTCGCAGCAGCAGTTTGGGGGAGAAGCCGAAAGCCCGGGCACACGTACGCTCGACCGTGCGCTGACTCGCGCCGAATCTGGCCACCATTTCGGCAACGGTAGAGACATCGGGGTCGATCAAGGCTTCGTGGATCGCGATAATGCGGCGCTCTTCCTCCACGGGTTCGTCGACTCTCGCCAGGAAATGGCGGCATATCCGTTCGAGTTCTGCTTTCTCGTCCGGCTCGTCTCCGAACAGGGACTGCGCCAGGGGTACGAAGCAAGCGAAGACCGGATCAGTGAAACCATCGATCACTGCATTGGCATATTCCGACGCGGATGCCCTGACGAATTTGGCCCAGCCAAGCGGCATCAGGCCGATGCCCCACATACGGGTGGAACCGATGGTGAAGCGCACCGCCTGCGTGCTGGGGCCGGTTACGGGGAATGCCGTATCGCTTAGCCTTTGCCCGCCCAACCCTTCCGCTTCGGGAACGCCACCCGAATGAAAGCGTAAATTGGCCCATTCGGGCATGAGGTAGTCAGTCAGCGTGCCGCCATCTGCCACTTGCCATTCCACGATATAGAATGTCGTGAAATAGCGGCGCAATGGTTCCGGCGGCGGATGAAACCGCACGCGTACTGTCTGGGCTGGCGACACCGAATACCCCTTTGTACCCGCACAGGCGCCGGCCAGTGCCGGCGCCTCGCGCGAGCGCTTATCGGGGCACGATTATGCCGGACCTTGCCGCGTGGCAAGTGTCCTGCGGAACGATCAGGCGAGCGCCGCCTTGGCCTGGGCGATGACGGCATTGAAAACGCCGCCCTCGTTCATCGCCAGATCGGCCATGGCCTTGCGGTCGAGCTCGATGCCCGCCAGCTTGGCGCCATGGATGAACTGCGAATAGGTGAGGCCTTCGGCGCGGACTGCAGCGTTGATCCGCTGGATCCACAGCGCGCGGAACGACCGCTTCTTCACCTTGCGGTCGCGGTAGGCATATTGCCCGGCCTTTTCGACCGCCTGGCGGGCGACGCGAATGGTGTTCTTGCGGCGGCCCCGATAGCCCTTGGCCTGTTCGAGAACCCGCTTGTGCTTGGCGCGCGTGGTCACGCCTCTCTTGATACGGCTCATCTGTCAGCGCTCCTCAGTTCAGCCCGTAGGGCGCCCATTTCTTGATCACACGGGCGTCCGCATCGGAAATCACCTCGGTGCCGCGATTCTGGCGAATATACTTGCCGTTGTGGCTGATGAGCCGGTGGCGCTTGCCGGCGACGCCGTGCTTCACCTTGCCGGTGGCTGTGAGCTTGAAGCGTTTCTTGACGCCGCTCTTGGTCTTGAGCTTGGGCATTTTCGTCTCCTGTGATGCGACGTGATCGCCCCGCCCTGGCAGCCCTTACAGCCAGGCGGGCCGGTGATTCACGCATTCGCGAAGGGCGCGCCTTTAGTGCGGGTCTCCGGCAAAGGCAAGCAGTTTGGCGGTAAACCTAATAGGCCTGGCGATGCGTCATCACGCGCAGCGTCAACAGGATGATCCGCACGTCGCGCCAGATGGTCCAGCCTTCGAGGTATTCGAGATCGGCCTGCAGCCGTTCGGCAAGATCGGCCTCGTGTTCGGTCGCGCCGCGCAGCCCGCGAATCTGGGCAAGCCCGCTCATTCCGGGCTTGAGCGAATGGCGCTGCCAGTAACGTTCGTCCACTTCCCAGAACAACTTGTCGCCGGCTTGCGAGCCGATGGCATGCGGGCGCGGACCTACCAGGCTCATATCGCCTGCCAGAACGTTGGCCAGTTGCGGCAACTCGTCGAGGCTGGTGCGGCGAATGAACCGGCCCACCCGCGTAACCCGTTCGTCTTCGCGAAGAGTCGAGCGATCGCCATCGCTGTCCGACTGCGCAATGCGCATGGAACGGAACTTGTACATGTTGAAGAACCGGTTGCCCCGGCCAAGCCTTCGCTGCACAAACAGCACCGGCCAGCCATCCTCGATTATGATCGCCGCGGAAACAATCAGCAGGACCGGCCACAGCAACAGCAAGGCGCCGATGGCCAGCGTCAGATCCAGCGCCCGCTTCATCGCCCGCGCTCTCATTCCGAGCGGGCCGGCCGAAACCTGCAGCCAGCCATGCCCGCCTGCGATCCGCGCGCCCTGAGCGCCCAGTTGCATCACATCGTCATCGAGTACCGCGCCTTCTATATTGGCGCCTTTGAGGATCATGGCCCAGGCGGCGCGGCGCGCGGGCACGCAGCTTACCACCACTCTATCGATATGACGCATGATCAGGCCAATGCGATGCAATGCATGCGGATCGCCAAGATCCGGCGACAGGCCAAAGTCTCCCGCCGAGACCTTGATCGTTCCGGGAAGCTCCACCTCGGGCCCGCCATCGTCGATCACCAGTTCGTTGTACACCCGCGCGCCGCAACGCCAGGCGATGAAACCGCGCATTTGCAGCCTTAGCCAGGGTGCGATTATCGCCACCATCATCAGGCCTGCGGTAAACACAACGCGCGAAAACTCCGCACTCGACTTGGCGAAGAAAGCAACGAAGACCAGAATGGCCGCAGAGACGGCAAGCGCGGTCAGGAATCGCCAGATGCCTTCCAGAGCCTGCATCAGCACGCCCATCGAATAGGCGCCGTTGTAGAGGCTGACAGTGAGGAAGATCGGCAACAGCAGTTGCGCCTGGACCAGAGCGCTTGCGGCGCCAGAAGGGCCCAGATAAAGATAGCCGGCCAGGGCAAAGCCGGCGAAGATCGCAACGATATCGCCGGCCATCAGCGCCAGATAGCATTGCAGCCGCCGCCGTTCGAGCGCGGGCGCAATGGGCAGTGGAGGCAGCATCCCGGTCATCCGCGCCGAGCCGCCGCGCGGGCGATCTCGCCCAGCCCCTGGGCCAGCAGCAATTCGGCATTCTGGCTGTTCGCCATCAAGGCGGCATGGAGTTCGGTCAGCCGTTCGATCAGGCGTTCGAGCCGCTTGCCCCGCCAGCGCCCCAACTGCGCCGCGATTTCGCGCTCTTCCTTCCAGAAGATGCGCTTCGCCTGGGCCTCTGCCTTGACGAAATCGGTGACGCTGCCCCGGTTGCCCATGCGCGCCGCAAGCTGGCCGAGTTGCGCCGCGCGCCGTTCGAAGGCGAGCAGCACGCCCACCGGATTCAGGCCGAGTTCGCGCATGCGGCGCAATTCGCCGGGAACCCGTTGCGCCTCGCCCCCCAGAACCGCGGCAACCAGTGGCGCGAAGCCATCGTCCTCGGTGCGCGCGGCGATGGCGTCGAGATCGGCGGCGCTTACACTTTGCGGTCCCTGCGGGTTCGCATCGAGATAGAGCGCCATTTTGGTCACTTCGGATTGCGCAAGTCTGGTGTCGAGGCCACAGGCGCGGGCCAGCCGCTCGGCCAGGTCGCCGCCCATGCGCAGGCCTGCTGCATCCGCCATACTACGCACGGCATCGGTCACCTGCCGCAGGTCCGGCGGATAGAACATGGCCACCAGCGCATCCGGTCGTGCTTCGAGCAATTTGGCCGTGCGCGACTTGTCGGTGGCGGAACTGGCGACAATCAGCACAGGGCAAGGTTCGACATCACCCGCCAGCAGCGTTTCGACTGCCTCAAAAGCTTCGTCGCCCTGCGCGCGCACGTAGATGTGGCGGGCGTCGCCGAACAGCGAATTGCTCCGCGCTTCGTCGGACAGCCGCACCGGATCGCGGCGCAATTCGGCGCCGGGCAGCTCGATCCGCTCGCCGGGATCGGGGAGAAGAGCGTGAATTCTGCTCGCCGCACTGGCCGCGCCCGCCTCGTCCGGCCCGCAGAAAAAGAAAATCCTCGCCGTTGAGGCAGCGCGCTGTGCGGCCGAGGCGAAATCCCGCTGGGTTGCCTTCACTGCTCCCCGCCCGCCGATTTGCGCATTTGCAGCGAAAGCCGGGTGACAATTCGGTCGGCAATATCGCGCGAGAGGTTTTCAAGCGCCGTATTTTCTCCGGCAATCGTCGCATATTCCGAGCTGACAACGTCGATACCCGCGTCCGAACCGGCCGTGGCATCCAGCACCACCGCACCACTCGACAGATCGACCAGCTGATAGCGCGCGCGCAGGGTGCGGCGTTCGCGGCCAATGGTGTCGTCGGACAGCAGCCCCAGGCCTTCCAGCCTGTCGTCGAGCCGCACATCGAGGCGATATCGCGCACCCCCGCCCGCACCCAGCCGGTCGACCAGCGCGTTACGCACCAGCCAGCCGGCCTTGCCCTCGATCGGCGGCACCTGAATGTCGGCGAGACCCCTCGCAACCGCACCATTGCCGCCGCCCGCATACATCGGCTGAAGACCGCAACCGGCCAGCAGCAGCAAGACAAACAGAGGCGCGAACAGCCTCATGCGACGAGATTGACCAAACGGTCGGGCACGACGATCACCTTTTTTACCGCGGCCCCTTCGAGCGCACGCTGCACCTTGTCGCTTGCCAGGGCAAGCACTTCCAGTTCTTCCTTCGATGTGCCCTTGGCCACAGTGACAGTATCGCGCAGCTTGCCCTTGACCTGAATCGCCACAGTCACTTCGTCTTCGACCAGCAGCGAAGGATCGTGGGCCGGCCAGGCGGAATCAGCGACCAGTCCATGGAAGGCGCTGCCGCCGACCATCAATTCTTCGCGGGCCTCTTCCGCCAGGTGCGGCATCATCGGCGCGATCAGGAGCAGTAGCTTGCCGATAGCGTCGGAACGGCTCGACGACAGAGGCGCTTTCTCGATCGCGCCGGTCAGTTCGTAGATGCGCGCGACGGCCTTGTTGAACGACAGCGCCTCGATATCCTCGGCGACCGCGGCGATGGTCTGGTGCAGCTTGCGTTCGAGCGCCCGGTCCACTTCCGCGTCGGCTCCCGCGCCGCCGTTGCCGACCTGCCCGAACAGCCGCCACAGCCGCTGGACGAACCGGGCGCAGCCTTCGATTCCCGCCTCGGACCAGGGCAGGTCGCGTTCGGGCGGGCTGTCGGAGAGCATGAACCAGCGCACGGCGTCGGCGCCATAGGTCGCCACGATGTCGTCGGGATCGACCGTGTTCTTCTTCGATTTCGACATCTTGATGACGCGGCCGACATCGACCGGCGCGCCATCGGCCCTCAGCACTGCCGCCTCGCCACGCTTTTCGACTTCGGCGGGGCTGAAATAGAGTGCCTGCCCATTGGCGGGATCGGTACGCGAATAGGTTTCGTGCGTCACCATGCCCTGGGTGAACAGGCTGGCGAATGGCTCCTTCACCCCGACCAAGCCAATATGCTCCAGCGCCCGCGTCCAGAAACGGGCATAAAGCAAGTGCAGGATCGCATGCTCGATGCCGCCGATATACTGCTCGACCGGCAGCCACTGCTCGATGGCCTGCGGATCGAACGGCTTGTTTGCCGGCTGGCTGGCAAAGCGCAGGAAATACCACGAGCTGTCGACAAAGGTATCGAGCGTATCGGTCTCACGCTCGGCCGGCTTGCCGCATTTCGGGCAATCGACATGCTTCCATGTCGCATGACGCAGCAGCGGATTGCCCGGCGTCTTGAAATCGACGTCCTCGGGCAGCACCACCGGCAACTGGCTCTTGGGCACTGGCACCACGCCGCAATCGCCGCAATGAATGAACGGGATCGGCGTGCCCCAATAGCGCTGGCGGCTGACGCCCCAGTCGCGCAGGCGGAATTGCGTCTCGCTCTGGCCCCAGCCTTCATGCTGCGCCTTGGCGATGACGGCGGCGATGGCGTCGGTAACGCTCATGCCGTTCATCCATTCCGAATTCACCAGCCGGCCAGGCCCGGTATAGGCTTCGTCGCCTTCGAATTCGAGCGCCTCGTTGTCGCCATCGGCGACCACACGGCGCACCGGCAAATCGTATTTGCGCGCGAAATCGAGATCGCGCTGATCGTGCGCCGGACAGCCGAACACCGCGCCGGTGCCGTAGTCCATCAGCACGAAATTGGCGACGTAGACCGGCAAGTGCCAGGCGGAATCGAGCGGGTGTTCGACCGAAAGGCCGGTGTTGAAGCCCAGCTTTTCAGCGGTTTCCAGTTCCGCCGCGGTCGTGCCGCCGCGTTTACACTCGGCGATGAATGCCTGAAGCTCGGGCGCGTTCTCCGCCAGCGACTGTGCTAGCGGGTGGTCGGCCGAGATGGCGACGAAGCTCGCCCCAAATAGCGTGTCGGGCCGGGTGGTGAAGACCTCGATGCCATCACTCCCCCTCCCGCTTGCGGGAGGGGGTTGGGGGGTGGGTGAGTCGGAGCCGGCTGGCCCACCCCCAACCCCTCCCGCAAGCGGGAGGGGAGTCCCAGCCGGGAAGCGGAACCTGCAGCGCAGGCCCTGGCTCTTGCCGATCCAGTTTTCCTGCATGACCCGGACTTTTTCCGGCCAGCCTTCGAGAGCCTGCAGTCCTTCGAGCAAGTCATCGGCGAACTGGGTGATCTTGAGGAACCACTGGTTGAGCTTGCGCTTCTCGACCAGCGCCCCCGATCGCCAGCCGCGCCCGTCGATCACCTGCTCGTTGGCCAGCACAGTCATATCGACCGGGTCCCAGTTGACCGCCGATTCCTTGCGGTAGACCAGCCCGGCCTCATAGAGATCGAGGAACAGCGCCTGTTCGTGGCCGTAATATTCCGGATCGCAAGTCGCCAGCTCACGGCTCCAGTCGAGCGCGAAGCCGAGGCGCTTCAGCTGGGCCTTCATGTTGGCGATATTGTCGCGTGTCCAGCCGCCGGGGTGAACGCCCTTTTCCATCGCCGCGTTTTCCGCCGGCATGCCGAAAGCGTCCCAGCCCATCGGGTGCAGCACTTCGAAACCGCGCATCCGCTTGTAGCGGGCCAGCACGTCGCCCATGGTATAGTTGCGGACATGGCCGATGTGGATGCGCCCCGAGGGATAGGGAAACATCTCAAGGACATAGGATCGCGGCTTGGTGCTGGTGTCGTCGGCCCGGAAGCATTGGCGCTCGTCCCAGACGCGCTGCCAGCGTTGATCGGCGATTGCGGAATCGAAACGTTCGGCGGTCATATATGCAAGTTTCTCAAGAACTCCGTCTGTCCTGAGCTAGTCGAAGGACTATCCTTCTTTGCAGCGTCTGAAAGGAAATATGACCCTTCGACAAGCTCAGGGCAGACGGAAGAGGATGGCTAAGGCCGCCTAACCGCCGATAGCATCGCGGCGAAGGTCGCGCGCCTTGGTCAGGATAATGTCTTCGAGCCGCTGCACCGTCGCTGCCTGAACCGGCGCATCGACCCAGCCGCCGCCTTGCGCGACCTGCCGGCTCGCCGCCACGCGCAGCGCATCGGCGCGCAAGTCGCGGTCGAGAATGGTGACAGTGACTTTGACCCGCTCGCCCGGATTGTTGGGATTGGCATACCAATCGGTGACGATAACCCCGCCGTTGCTGTCAGTCTGCAACAGCGGCATGAACGACAGGGCGTCGAGGCTGGCGCGCCAAAGATAGGAATTGACGCCGATCGTCGTCACCTGGGAGGCGGCGAGATCG
Source organism: Novosphingobium sp. (assembly GCA_050248535.1). Taxonomy (GTDB): domain Bacteria; phylum Pseudomonadota; class Alphaproteobacteria; order Sphingomonadales; family Sphingomonadaceae; genus Novosphingobium. The sequence continues at coordinate 46,398 of JBFWSE010000001.1, read as the reverse complement.
GCACGCAACCTCTTTTTTCCGCCTCCGCCGCAAGCCGACAGGCTCAACACTACCGCCAGGGCGAGGCCGGCATGAGCCAGCATCCTTGCGTGGGAACGTCCTGAACGGGTGCTGCCAGTCATAATCCGATCCGATTCCTGTCATCAAATGCGCCGCCAGACACAGCCGCGCCGCTGCCTCTATAGCTGCCGCGACACCATGGGCAAGGGGCCGTGCGGCGGCTTGCACATGCGCGCTTGCGCCGTGAACCGCCGGTGAATGACCGTCAGCCCCGCCCGCCATCGCCCTTGCCGCAGCCGATTGCCCGAAAAAGGCGCACTGAATCCCGCATTTCAAAGCCTGTGGCAGGTTCGATCATGTTCTGTTAATGCACTGGTGGTGATTTGTCCGGTGGATTCGGCCAGTTTGCAGGGAAAGGGCCCATGGGCACGAGAAACCAGAACGGCAGCCGCAGCGGCGCGACAGCGGGATTGATGCTCGCCGGCGCAGTATGCCTGCTTGCCCTGCCCAGCGCGGTTCTGGCCTTTTCCAGCCGATTCGAGCCACGCTTCGCCGCCGAACCGGCCGACCAGCCCATCGCCGCGATCAAGGCGCCAGACATGTCCGTCCATCTGGCCGATTCGCTCCCCGCCCGCTCGCTGGGCAAGGGCCAGCTGTTCCATTTCACGCCCGCCGGCACCGAGAACCGGCCTGACCGTTCGGTGACCGTGGCCGTACGCGTCGATGCGCGGACCGCGCAGGCGCTGGCATCCCATCCGGTCGGCGCTGCGATCGCCCAGGCGTCAAGCGGCCCCAAGCCGCTGCAGATCGCGCCGACAGCCTTCAATCTGGGCGTATCGCGCGGCTATCATGGCTTTGCCCAGGGGCTGGTGCCCCCGGTCGACGTCCGCAGGATAGATATGCCGGATCTGGCCAGCTACCGGTCCGGTCAGCCTGCAGCGGGCGATGCCTCGCGCTTCAACCCGCGCGTGGTTCTGGACGACCGCCAGCCGGCAGGCCGCTCACCGCGTACCTTCGCCGACAAGCAGGATACGGTCGATCTGGGCGGCTCCTACAGCGTAACGCGCAACTTCGATGTCACAGCCGGGGTGCGCTATTCGCAGGAACGCGACCGGTTGCGTCCGTTGAACGACGGCAAGCAGGATAGCCAGGCCGTCTATCTTGGCACTCAGTTCCGCTTCTGACTTTCAGCCCGTTGCCCAATTCGCCAGGCTTGCCTAGAAAAGCAGCCGGGAGGTTGCAGCGAATTGGAAAATAAATGGATCGAATTGCAATCGTTACCGGCGGAACGCGCGGCATCGGCGCGGCTATCTGCAAGGCGCTCCACGACCAGGGCATAAAGGTTGCGGCCAATTTTGGCGGCGACGAAGCGCGCGCCGCGAAATTCACTGAAGAAACCGGTATTGCCGCCTATAAGTGGGACGTCGGCGATCATGAGGCCAGTCTCGAAGGCTGCCGCAGGGTCGAGGCCGAATTAGGCCCCATCGACATTCTGGTGAACAATGCCGGCATCACTCGCGACGCCGTGTTGCACAAGATGAACTTCGACGACTGGAACGAAGTCATGCGAATCAACCTAGGCGGCTGTTTCAACATGGCCAAGGCCTGCTTTCCCGGCATGCGCGAACGCGGCTGGGGCCGGATCGTCAACATCGGCTCGATCAACGGCCAGGCAGGGCAATACGGCCAGGTCAACTATGCCGCCGCCAAATCGGGCATTCACGGTTTCACCAAGGCCCTGGCGCAGGAAGGCGCGAAATACGGTGTGACGGTGAACGCCATTGCGCCGGGTTACGTCGATACCGACATGGTCGCGGCCGTACCGGCGCCGGTGCTGGAAAAGATCGTCGCCAAGATTCCTGCCGGACGGCTGGGCCAGGCCAGCGAAATCGCCCGGGGCGTTGCCTTCTTCGCTTCGGAAAACGCGGGTTTCGTCACGGGCTCGACTCTGTCGATCAACGGCGGGCAGCACATGTACTGAGACCGGTGACCGCGCTCTACCATCCTCCGGTCAAACGCTCGGTCGAAATAGCCGGGCACAAGACCTCGGTCAGCCTGGAACCGCTGTTCTGGCTCCTGCTCAAAGCCGCCGCCGAAGCCGAAGGCGTGCCGGTGAATGCGCTGGTGGCGCGGATCGACGCCTCACGCATCGCCGCCGAAAAACCGCCGGGGCTGGCCGGTGCGATCAGGCTGTGGCTGGTGGCCTGGCTACAGCAGACCAAGCAGGAGGCCAGCGAAAGCGGCAAGACCTAACACTTCCATCAGGCTTCGCTTCAGACGGAACAACAGGAAAGCCGCTGCCACGGCGATCAGCGCCGCACGCCAATCGATGCTGGTCGGGTCTGGAAGGCCAAAGATTGCCGCCTCTGGCCGGGCGAACAATACATGCAGCGCAAACCACAGCGCCAATTGCGCAACCACCCCCGCCACCGCCGCCGTGATCGCCGCCAGCGCCGATTGCAGAGCCTTTGCCTGCTCCAGCCGCTCCATCCATGGCGCGCAGGCGAAAATCCACAGGAAGCAGGGCGCGAAAGTGACCCAGGTGGTCAGGGCCGCGCCGATCAGTCCGGCGCCTAACGGGGTGAACGGCGCAGGGCTGCGCCATGCGGCAAGGAAGCCGGTGAACTGGGTGACCATGATCAGCGGGCCTGGAGTCGACTCGGCCAGGCCCAGGCCATCCGCCATCTCTCCCGGCGTCAGCCACTGGTACTGCTCGACCGCGGCCTGCGCCATATAGGCCAGCACCGCATAGGCCCCGCCGAAAGTGACGACCGCCAGTTTCGAGAAGAAGGTGCCGATATCCCAAAGGACATGATGCGTACCCAGCGTTGCGGCGACCAGCGCCATCGGCGCCGCCCAGATCGCCAGCCAGACGGCGATGGTCGCAACAGTCGTGGCGGCCAGCCTGCGTTTGCTTGGCAAGTTGGCCTGCGGCGCAGGCGGAGCGTGCGTGCCCAGCCATTCGGGCCGCGCCGAGCTGGCGAGCGCACCCATGAACGCGGCCCCTGCAATCACCCATGGAAACGGCGCGCGAAACACAAACAGCGCGAGAAAGGCGAGCGCCGCGAGCAAGAGCTTGAACCGCGTGCCGAGCGCCCGCTTGCCGATGCGGAGCAGCGCCTGCGCGACAATCGCCAGCACCGCCGACTTGACGCCCAGAAACAGCGCGGCGAACCAGCCCAGCCCGGCGGCCATCGCATAGAGCATCGACAGAGCCAGCATGACCAGTGCGCCGGGAATGACAAACAGCAACCCCGCAGCCAGCCCGCCCTTCACGCCATGCAACCGCCAGCCGATCCAGGTCGCCAGCTGCTGCGCCTCGGGCCCGGGCAGCAGGTGGCACAGGTTGAGCGCTCGCAGAAATGCGCCTTGTTCCACCCATTTGCGCTCATCGACCAACTCGTGCTGCATCAAGGCGATCTGTCCGGCAGGGCCGCCGAAGCTGAGCAGGCCGATGCGGGTGAAGACGCGCAGGAGTTCGCGATAGGGTGGTGTGGCAGACGGAGCCGCCGGATCAGGCATCAGCGATCCCGCAAAGCCGCAAGTCAATCCCCCCCGACCCGCTCGATCTCCGCCCCCATCAAGGCCAGTTTCTCCTCCAGCCGCTCATAGCCCCGGTCCAGGTGATAGAGCCGGTGAACCTGCGTCTCGCCGTCGGCCGCCAACCCGGCGATCACCAGGCTCATCGAGGCGCGCAGGTCTGTCGCCATGACTTCGGCGCCGGTCAGCGCGCCCACGCCATGGACCACCGCCGTGCGCCCCTTGGTTTCGATGTGCGCGCCCATGCGGTTCAGCTCGGGCACGTGCATGTAGCGGTTTTCGAAGATGGTCTCGGTGAGCACCGATGCGCCTTCGGCGCGGCAGAGCAGGGCCATCAGCTGGGCCTGCATGTCGGTGGCGAAGCCGGGATAGGGGGCAGTTGAAAGAGTAACGGCCTTGAGCGGGCCATCCGCGGCAACATAAAGCCCGCCCTCGCGCGGCTCGACGTGCACGCCTGCGTCGCGCAGCGCCTGCACCGTCGCTTCCATTTCCTCGATCAGGGCGTGCTGGAGCAGCACGTCGCCGCCGGTGATCGCTGCCGCACAGGCATAGGAACCCGCCTCGATCCGGTCCGACATGACGCGGTAGGTCGCACCGTGAAGTCGCGGGACTCCATGAATCGTCAGATCGGAAGTGCCGATCCCTTCGATCTCAGCACCCATATCGACGAGGAGGTTGCACAGATCGACAATTTCCGGTTCGCGCGCCGCATTGTGCAGGCTCGATTTGCCGCGCGCGGTGACTGCGGTCATCAGCGCGTTCTCGGTCGCGCCGACAGAGACAACCGGGAAACTATAGCGGCCGCCCGGCAGGCCGCCATCGGGAGCAATCGCGCGGACATATCCCGCGGCCAGTTCGATATGCGCGCCCAGGGCTTCGAGCGCCTTCAGGTGCAGGTCGATCGGCCGGTTTCCGATGGCGCAGCCGCCGGGCAGCGACACCGTCGCTTCGCCCATGCGCGCCAGCATCGGACCCAGCACCAGGATCGAGGCGCGCATCTTGCGCACCAGTTCGTAGGGTGCGACCGAAGAGGTAATCCGCGTCGCTTCAAGCGTCATCACCCGGCCGAAATCGCCCGGGCGTGTGCCGGCAATGGAGGTCGACACACCGAACTGGTTCATCAGATGCTGGAAGGTGTCGATATCGGCAAGACGCGGCAGGTTTCGCAGAGTCAGCGGCTCGTCGGTGAGCAATGCGCAGGGCAGCAGCGTGAGCGCCGCGTTCTTGGCGCCGGAAATGGGAATGGTGCCCGAAAGCCGGTTGCCGCCACGAATGATGATTTTGTCCATTTGTTTGCGTTTAGCGCCAATTATGAGAGCGGCAAGGATTGGGTTCGCGCGAACCATCCAAACCCCGGTTGACGTCCCCGTTTCCGCCTGCGATTCCCTTCAGCGATGACCCAGCACAAACCGATCAAGAAGGCCGTGTTCCCCGTTGCCGGCCTCGGCACCCGTTTCCTGCCCGCGACCAAGGCGATCCCCAAGGAAATGCTGCCTATCATCGACCGGCCGCTGATCCAGTATGCCGTCGATGAGGCGCGCGAGGCGGGGATCGAGCAGATGATCTTTGTCACCGGGCGCGGCAAGACATCGATCGTAGACCATTTCGACATCGCCTTCGAACTCGAAGCGACCATGCGCGATCGCGACAAGACGATGGAAATTCTCGAGCCGACCCGGCTCGAACCGGGCAATCTGGTCACTGTGCGCCAGCAAGTGCCCATGGGGCTGGGCCATGCGATCTGGTGCGCACGGGCAATCGTCGGCGACGAACCGTTCGCCATTTTCCTGCCCGACGAACTGATGCTGGGTGAGCCCGGCTGCATGAAGCAGATGGTCGATGCCTACAACGAAGTGGGCGGCAACCTGATCAGCGTGCTCGAAGTGCCGGAAGAGGAAGTGTCCAGCTATGGCGTAATCGCGCCAGGCGAAGCGCGCGGCAATCTGACCGAAGTGCTGGGACTGGTGGAAAAGCCCAAGCGCAAGGACGCACCGTCAAACCTGATCATCTCGGGCCGCTATATCCTGCAACCCGAAGTGATGCAGGTACTCGCCCATCAAAAGAAGGGGGCAGGCGGCGAAATTCAGCTGACCGATGCCATGTCGCACATGATCGGCAGCCAGCCGTTCCATGCCGTGACTTTTGCCGGACGCCGGTTCGATTGCGGTTCGAAGGCCGGTTTTGTCGAGGCGACGCTGGCCATGGCGCTGGAGCGCCCGGACATGGCTGACGATGTGCGCGCAATGGCGCGGCGGCTGCTGGGATAGGGATTTATTCGATTGACGTCGAAGCGGCAGCGTCCCGCTGGACAGAAAATCTCAAAAATGCGGCGGCCGAAGCCGCCAGTGACACGCGCTGCCCACCGCGGCGCGAAGACTGGCCGGGCTGTTCCGCCCGGTCGCTAAATCAGTCGCTGTCGGCTGAATTCACGGCCAAAACCGGATTTGCTCCAGACCGCTGCTCGGCCTGGTCGCCCTGCATATAGGGGATCGGATTAACCGCCACGCCGGCGATACGGACTTCATAGTGCAGGTGCGGACCAGTCGAGCGGCCGGTCGAACCGACGAAGCCGATCAGATCGCCCTTGCGCACCCGTTGGCCGGCCGAAACATTGAGGCGCGACAGGTGGCCGTAGCGGGTTTCGATATCGGCGCCATGTTCGAGCTGGATATAGAGGCCGTAGCTGGAAAACCAGTCGGCCCGGCCGACCATGCCATCGGCGGAAGCATAGACTGGCGTGCCCGTCGGCGCGGCGAGATCGACGCCCTTGTGGGCCCGGCGCTGACGCAGGATCGGGTGATTGCGCATGCCGAAACCGCTGGTGAAGTGGACGCCTTCGACAGGCATGCGCGACGGAATCGACACCGAGCTGGAACGCGTCGCGGGCTGGATACCGCCGAATTCCGGCTTGGGCATGCTGGCCGCGAACCCGGCCGCCTTGTCTAGCGAGCGCCAGCTGGAAAACAGGCTCTGGAAATCCGCGTCGCCGCTGGCGGCAGGATTCTGCTTGGCTTCCTGAGCTGCGCGCAACGGTGCGGCAATGTCTGCCGAGTTGGCGCTGCTGGCGAAAGCCGGACTGGCCGTGAAGGGGATTGCGACCAGGGCAACAGTGCCCGCGACCGATCGCAACCTGATCACATTACCGAAATTGACCACTCAAAATACCTTGTTTTTATACGGCCCGTTCCACCTTTAGGGGCGGGCCGGACAACCCGAGAACTCGTGACACCGGTAGGGCGCCGAAATCGTTTATTGGAGATGGTCGGACCCCCCGCCGTCTCGTTGCCGGGACGTTTTTCAGGCAAAGGTAAACAAGGCAATAGGCGCATAGAATTCGCGCGGTAAACCGGCTGCCGAACGCGCCGAGTCGTTGAACGGCGGCTTAACGGCGCCCCGAAAGTAACGTTTCAGCAAGGTTTTCCACATGGTTTCCGGATCGTCGCCACAGGCCTCGCAAATGGCGAAAAAGTGCTTTGTCCCAATGGCGACATGGCGGATTTCGTCGTCAAGGATTCGTTCGAGCAGCCGGCTCCCAGTCGAATCGCCCGCCTGGCCCAAACGGTCTATCGCACCGGGTGTAACGTCGAGACCGCGCGCTTCGAGCACCATCGGCACTACCGCCAGCCTGGCGGCAGGGTCGTGACGAGTGGCGCGCGCCGCATCCCACAGGCCATCATGTGCGGGCAACGCGCCATAATGGCTGCCCAGCGCCCTCAGCCGCCTTTCGAGCAGGGCGAAATGCATCGCCTCGTCGGCGGCAACCGAGAGGAAATCGGAAACGAACGACTCGCCCATCTCCGCCCCGAAACGTCCCGCCGCGTCGAGCGCGAGGCCAATCGCGGAGAATTCTATGTGCGCCAGCGAATGATAGAGCGCGATCCGACCGCGCAGCGATTGCGCCTTGCCGCGCTTGGGCATGCGATTGGGCGGAAGCAGTTCGGGCCGTTCCGGCCGCGCCGGGCTATCGGGCATGGGTGCCTCGAAGGCAAAGGCGAGCCGCCCCAGCCGCCAGTCGCGCGCGACCTTGCGCGCCGCCATCGCCTGACCGCGCGGATCGGACGTGAGCAGCGCGGCGCAAATCGCCGCCGAAACGGACGGCAGGCTCAAAGCGCTTTGGCGGCGGCCAGCACTTCGGCGGCGTGGCCCTTGACTTTCACCTTGTCCCAGACCCGGGCGATCTTGCCGTCCGCACCCACCAGATAGGTGGTGCGCACCATCCCCATATAGGTGCGGCCGTAATTCTGCTTCTCGGTCCAGATGCCGAGTGCGTCGGACAGCCCGCCCTCGGCCGCATCGCTGGCGAGCGGCGCGGCAAGGCCGTGCTTGGCGATGAATTTGGCGTGGCGCTGCGGCGAATCCTTGCTGACGCCGAGCAGGGCAACGCCGGCCTTATCGAACTCGCCGGCAAGCTCCGTGAAATCCTTGTTCTCGACCGTGCAGCCCGGCGTGTCGTCCTTGGGATAGAAGAACAGCACCAGCTTGCGGCCGGCGAAATCGGCCGGGCGAACCGTGCCGCCATCGGGCCTTTCCATGGCAATGTCGGGCAGCGCATCGCCGACGCCGGGTTTGTTGCTCATCACTCGATCTCCAATGTTTCGCCGAACAGGCCGAGCCAGGCCGCCGCGACCTGGGCGCGGGCCTGGTCGAGGCGGCTCAGCAACTGCTCCCAATCGCCGCATTGGCATGCCTTGGCAAGCGCCGCGCGCCCGGCCGGCGGCGGCGCCTGCATGTCGGGCGCAATCAGCCGGGCGGCGACCAGAAGGCGCGCCATGGCATCATAGGCTTCGGGCAACCCCGATGGCAGCAGCCCGGCGTATGCCAGTGAGCGGATCGCTGCACCGAGATCCGGATTCAGCGCCGTGCCATCGCGCAGTTGGAGGAAATGGATCAGGAATTCGACATCGACCAGCCCGCCGCGCAGCAGCTTGACGTCGAGCGCCCCCCTTGGCTGCTTGCCCTCTGCCATGGTCGCGCGCATTTCGAGCACATCGGCGCGCAATTTCACGGGGTCGCGCGGCGCGCGCAAGATATCCGCGACGATCGCTTCCAGCTCGCGCCGGGCCTGCGCCGATCCGAAAATGGGCCGTGCCCTTGCCAGCGCCATGTGCTCCCAGGTCCAGGCCTCTTCGCGCTGGTATTGCGCAAATCGGTCAAACCCGACCGCAAGCGGCCCTTGATCGCCCGACGGGCGCAGCCGCGTATCGACTTCATAGAGCGCGCCTTCGGCCGTCGGCACGCTAAGCGCTGCGCTCACTCGCTGAGCCAGCCGGTTGTAATAGAGCGTGCCGCCGAGCGGCCGCCTGCCATCAGATTCGGCGGCATGGTCGCCAGTGAACAGATAGACGAGATCGAGGTCGGACGCATGAGTCAGCGCGCCGCCTCCGAGCCTCCCCAGCCCAAGAACCACCAGTTCGCTATCGGCGATGCGCCCATGCGCCCCGGCGAATTCCTCGACACTTGCCCCGGCCAGAACCGCAACCGCCGCCTCGGCGACACGCCCCAGCGCTGCCGATATTTCCAGCGGATCGCGCGCACCCTCGATCAGTTGCACGCCCAGCGTAAAGCGCTGTTCGCCAACCTTTCGGCGCACCCCGTCGAGCAGGCGCTCATAGTCGTCGCCGCTCTCACCCGCGCCCAACAGCGCCGCCAGAACTGCCACATCCCCGGGCAATTCGAACGCGCTGGTATCGATCAGCGGGTCGAGCAAGCCCGGGCGGCGCGCCAGCTCGTCGGCCAGCGTCGGGGCGAGCGCGAGTATGTCGGCCAGCAGTTGCAACAGCCCGGGGCGAGCTTCGAGCAAGTGGAACAGGTTTACCGCGCTGGGCAGATTGGCAAGCAACTGTTCCCAGCGCAGCAGCGCCCGGTCTGGATCGGGGGCTGCGCCGAGCGCTGCCAGCAATTGCGGCAGGACGGCCTGGAATGCCGTCTGCGCCGCATCGCTGCGCAACGCGCGGATCGTGCCAGTGCTCCAGCCATCGATGCGTTTGGCCACGGCCTTGGGATCGGAAAACCCCAGATCGCCGAGCTGCCGGGAAAGGTCTGCGCCCGACGCTGCCAAAGGAGGCCCCGCATGGTCATCCCGGTCCGCGGCGATCAGCGCGTCATAGCGCAGCGCGACCTGCTCGGTGATTTCATCGATCTCATTCACCAGTGCCGCGCCATCCGCCAGGCCGTCGAGCCGCGCCACGGCATCGAGTGCAGCCGGATCCTGGGGCAGGCTGTGCGTCTGCTGGTCGGCAATCATCTGCAGCCGGTGCTCGATCGTGCGCAGCCGGTCGTAGCATTCGCCAAGGAGGTGGGCATCGTCGGCGCCGATGAGGCCCGCCTCGGCCAGGGCATCGAGACTGGCGCGCGTGCCACGCTGGCGCAGCGCGGGATTGCGGCCGCCGTGGATAAGCTGGTGCGTCTGGGCGAAGAATTCGACCTCGCGGATACCGCCGCGTCCGCGTTTGACGTCGAATCCCGGGCCGGGGCGCTCGGCGTCTTCCTGGGTGGCGCGGATTTGCGCCGTCAGCCGGCCGATCTCGGCAACTGCGCCGAAATCGAGACTCTTTCGCCAGACGAATGGCCGGATCGCGGCAAGAAAGGCTTCCCCCGCCGCCACGTCGCCTGCGCAGGCGCGGGCGCGGATGAAGGCGGCACGCTCCCAGGCGAGCGCTTCGGATTCGTAGTGCGTCAGCGCCGCCTCGATCGGGATCGCCAGCGGGCTGACTTCAGACGCCGGACGCAACCGCAGATCGACGCGGAAGACATAGCCTTCGCCGGTTACCGAAGACAGCGTCTCGACCATCCGGCGCGCTACCCGCTGGGCCGCCTCGCCCGGCTCGTCGCGCTCTCGGCGGGGCAGGAGGGCCGGATCATAGAGCAGAATCGGATCGATGTCGGAGCTGTAATTGAGTTCGCGCGCGCCATGCTTGCCGAGCGCCAGGGCAATGAAGCCGGCCGGCTGCGCATCCGGCGCGCGGGCCAGAATGGCGTCGCGAATCGCCGCGTCCATCGCGCGGTCGGCGAAGTCGGAAAGCTCCTCAACCACGCGCGCCAGCGGGAAAGCCCCGGCGAGATCGCCAATGCCCAGAACGGCGGCGAGGGCCAGCCGCTCACGCCGAAGCGCCACGCCGGCGTCGTCCTCGCCTTCGCCGGCGCGTTTGGCCAGCGCCAGGGCCTCTTCGCCCTGCCCACGCGCCAGCAAGGCGGTAAGGTCCCCGCGCCGGTCGAGCGCGCGGGAGAGGAAAGGCGAATAGGCTTCGGCGCGTTCGAGGGCGCCAGTCCAGTCTGGTGCAGCCATAATGATTGCATGGCCGTTCGCGCCGCTTCCCGCAAGCACATCGCGCGGCTAAGGGCCTGCCATGAGTTGGCATTTCCCCCCCGAATGGCACCCGCAGGACTGGCTGTGGATCGGTTTTCCGCACGATGCCGGCGAATGGCCGGGTTTCCTTGAAGCGGCGCAAGCGCAGATCGCCGCTTTCGCCAGCGCTGTCGCCGAAAGCGGACAGCAAGTGCGCCTGCTCGTGCGCGATGCGGCGACAGAGGATGCGGCGCGGCGGCTGTGCTCGGCCAAGGTGAAGCTCGAACAACGGACCTATGGCGACATCTGGCTGCGCGATACCGGACCGCTGGTGCTCTGCGACGGCAAGGGCGGAAGGCTGGCGCGCCGGTTCCGGTTCAATGGCTGGGGCGGGAAATATGTCATGGCGGGCGACGAGACGATCGGCGCCGAACTGGCCCGCTATGCCGGACTGGAGATCGCGGCGAGCGACTGGGTTCTGGAAGGCGGGGCCATCGATCATGACGGAACCGGGCTGGCGATTACCACCGGAGAATGCCTGCTCAATCGCAACCGCAACCCGGAGCTGTCACAGCAAGACATCGAATCGCGACTTTGCCACGATCTCGGTTTCCAGCGCCTGCTCTGGCTGGACCGGGGCCTGATCAACGACCATACCGATGGCCACGTCGACAACCTTGCCCGCTTCGTTGCCCCGGGCGCTCTGGCGCTGCCTGTGGCGAGTGGAGAGGACGATCCCAATGCGGCGATCTATGCCGATGCCCGTGCGCGGGCCCAGGCGTTCGGCCTAACCGTCCACGACGTGCCTTCGCCCGGGCGGCTGGAACGCGATGGCAGAATCGAGCCTGCGAGCTACATGAATTTCGCGATCACCTCGCGGCTGGTCGTGGTGCCGACTTTCGGAGTGCCGAACGACGCACAAGGAGTAGCTGCTGTGGCCGCACTGTTCCCCGATCGCGACACCATCGGCCTGCCGGCGGATGCCGTGCTGGCGGGAGGCGGCGGCTTTCATTGCGCCAGTCAGCAAATGCCAAGCGCAGCCCCGCTTTAACTTCCCGGTTACCCTTCGGGGCGCATGATCGCGCCATGGCCCGAATCATCGCCCTTGCCAAACACCGTGTCCGCCCGCTGGGCATGGACACATTGGGCACGGCAATCGTTTGTGCTTGCGCACTGGCCCTGGCGCTCGCCGGCCAGTCCTTCCTCACCGTTCAGTAGGGCCGCTCGCCCGCCAGTGTAATTCGCCGCATTACACGGCGATGGCCGTGATAATCGTTGACCGGATTGTGCTGGGCGCAGCGATTGTCCCAGAAGGCAAGCGTGCCCACACGCCATGACAGCCGGCAAGTGAATTCGGGCTTCACCTGGTGCGCGAAGAGGTAATTCAGCAAGGGCGAGCTTTCTTCCTCGGTCATGCCCTTGAAGTGCGATGTGTGCGCCACGTTGACGAACAGCGCCTTGCGCCCGGTCTCGGGGTGAGTGCGTACGACTGGCTGCTCGGCCGCATAGTCGTGCGCCTGGGTGTCGCCGGCCTGGCGAAACATGTCCTCGCGAGTCTTGGAAACGTCGGCCTTGGCCGAGGTGCTGACGGCCACCATCCCGTCGAGCATTGTGCGCAGGCCGTCTGACAGCGATTCGTAAGCCAGGTACTGATTGGCGAACAGGGTGTCTCCGCCGAAAGGGGGAACTTGCTGGGCATGCAGCATCGAACCCATCGGCGGGCATTCGAGATAGGTTGTGTCGGCATGCCAGATGCCGCCGAAATTCGAACGTTCGTGCTCGCGCTTGACGATCTCGGTGATCATCGGAAATCCGGCGATGCCGGGCAGCAGGGGATATTGCGCGGGCTCGCCGAAACATTGCGCGAAAGCGAGGAATTGCTCCGGCGTCAGGTCCTGATCGCGGAACACGATCACCAGATGATCGAGCAGCGCCTGGCGCACCTCCTTGACCAGGCTGCCGTCTAGCCCCTGGGCCAGGCTCACACCGCCCAGTTCCGCGCCAATGCCGCCGGCCATTCGCGTAATAGTCAGCTTTCCCATGGTATTGGCGCTTGCAGCCAGCCGCGCTGCAATGCAAGCATTCTTGTATGACCGGGCCCTGTACGGAGATTTCATGACCGATGCCGCGCTGATCGACCGGGTCTACGAATGCTCGGTGGTCCCCGAATTGTGGAGTCAGGTGCTCGACGAAGTGGCGGGGCTTGCCGAAGGCCGCGGCGGCTTGCTGTTCTCGGCCCGGCGAATGCTCAACTGGACGGCGTCGGAATCGCTTTCCGATGTGTTCCAGACCTATGTCGAGGAAGGCTGGTTCGCCAATTGCAACCGCCGGGTCTGCATCATGGGCCAGTCGGCGCCATCGTTTTTCGTCGAATACGATTTCTGGTCCGAGCAGGAACTCGAAGAGACGCCGATCTATCGCGATTTCTTCCGTCCGCGCGGGCTTGGCTGGTCGGCGGGGACCGGACTGCAACTGCCCACCGGCGACAACATCGTTTTCAGCGTTGAGCGCGATTTCGACCGTGGGCCGGTCGAACGAAAATTCGTCGACCGGCTCAACGACCTGCGCCCCCATCTTGCCCGCAGCGCTTTCATCACCGCCCGGCTCGGCCTGCAGCGCGTCTCAGGCGCAACCGCCGCGCTGACGGCCATTGGCCTTCCAGCTTTCGCACTCGATTCGAATGGATCGGTCATCGAGGCGAACGATCTGGCACAGGGCCTTCCCGCTTCGATCCGCGTGGGGGCGCATAACCGGCTGGCGCTGGCCGATTCACGGTCCGCGCAATTTCTGTCCGACGGTCTGGCCGCGCTCGGCACACCGGGCGGGCTGGGCATCGCCTCTTTCCCGGTTCGCGACGGCGACGACCGCGCCCAACTGGTCGCCCATCTCGTTCCCATCCGCCGCACGGCCCACGATATTTTCGCCAACAGCCTGGCCCTGATGGTCTTCACCGATCTTGCTGGAAAGCGCGCGCCAGAGGCGGCGCTGCTGCGTTCGCTGTTCGATCTCACGCCCGCAGAAGCCCGCATTGCCTCGGGCCTGGCGGCAGGGCAAAGCCCGGAGGAAATCGCTGCTAGTGGTGGGGTTTCGACCGAAACCGTGCGCAAGCAGGTTCAGCGCGTGTTCGAGAAGACCGGTTGCAACCGGCAGGCGGAAGTGGCGGCCCTGCTGGCCAATGTGACTTTGGCTTAACCCAGAGCTTCCTGCTTCTCCGCCCACAGCCTTTCCAGTTCTGCCCGGCTTTTCTTCTCCGCCGCGGTCTTGAGCTGACCGCAGGCCGCATCGATGTCGCGCCCGCGCGGGGTGCGCACCGGGGCGCTGATGCCCGCTTCGAAGACGATCTCCGAAAACCGCCTGATCCGCGCCTCGTCCGAACATTCGTAGGGTGCGCCGGGCCAGGGGTTGAAGGGGATCAGGTTGACCTTGGCGGGGAGCTTGTGGCGCTTGATCAGGCGGACCAGTTCGCGCGCGTCCTCGTCGCTGTCGTTCTTGTCCTTCAGCATCACATATTCGAATGTGATCCGCCGCGCGTTCGATGCGCCGGGATAGGCGGCGCAGGCCGAGAGCAGGTCCTCGATGCCGTACTTGCGGTTGATCGGCACGATCTCGTCGCGCACTTCCTTGGAAACCGCATGGAGCGATACGGCGAGATTGACCCCGATCTCTTCGCCCGCGCGCGCCATCAGCGGCACCACGCCCGAGGTCGAAAGCGTGATCCGGCGGCGCGAAAGGCCCAGGCCTTCGCCGTCCATGACAATCTTCAGCGCATCGCGGACATTGTCGAAATTGTAGAGCGGCTCGCCCATGCCCATCATGACGATGTTGGTGAGCAGGCGTCCGTCGGACGAATAACCACCCTCATCCTCGTCGACATCGAGCCCGTCCATCCGCCCCTTGGGCCATTCGCCCAGCGCATCGCGCGCCAGCATGACCTGGCCGACGATCTCGCCCGGCGTCAGGTTGCGCACCAGCCGCATGGTGCCGGTGTGGCAGAAACGGCAATTAAGCGTGCAGCCGACCTGGCTGGAAACGCATAGTGTGCCCCGGTCGGCATCGGGGATGAAGACCATCTCGAAATCATGCCCGTCAGCCGTGCGCAACAGCCACTTGCGGGTGCCGTCGGTCGAATGCTGGGCCTCGACCACCTCCGGGCGGCCGATGACGAAGCGTTCGGCGAGCCAGGGCCGCATGGTCTTGGCGATATCGGTCATCGCTTCGAAGGTGCAAACGCCGCGGTGATATAGCCAGTGCCACACCTGCTTGGCGCGCAGCTTCGCCTGGCGCGCATCTAGCCCCGCTTCGGCAAACAACTCGGCGATGCGCGAACGCGGCAGACCGATCAGATCGACGCGGCCATCGGCGCGCGGGGTGATGTCGCGCGGGACGGTGAGAAGATCCACATTACCAGGGATCGGCATGAGGGCAGTATCGGCCATGGACCGCGCGATATAGGCTCAAGCGCCCATATTGCCAATCAATCCGCGCCGCAGGTCAGCCAGCCGCTAATTGTCAGGCGCGCCGCCGGTGCATTGGGCGAAACCGCCGAAACAATATGCTCGCGCGGAACATTGAACAGCACCAGCGAGTTGTACTCTGGCGTGAAGGCCTGTTCGATCCTGCCCTCGTCATCGACAAATTCCAGCAGACCTCCCCATTCGGTCCGCCAATCCCGCGAGAGCGAGAGCGAGAATGCGGCGGCCCGCTTGCCATCCTGGCCATCGTTGTGCCGGCTCAGGAAATGTCCAGGCCGATAGCGCGTGGCGGACATTGTCACGCCGGTCAGGTCCTTGCGGCCAGTCAGGTCCATCCAGATGGCCATGGCCGGGGGATGGCTCCAGCTATCGGCCAGCTTGTCGATCAGCATGCCTCTGTCCGCACGTTCGTGGCCATGCGGACTGACGCGAACAACGTCGAAGAGAAATCCGAAATCGTCGATGGTCGCGCTTTTGGCCATGGCTTCCAGCCGGGCAAGACCGATCGCCTCTTGTTCATCCGGCGTCGCATCCCAGTCCTTCGAACCCAGTCGCATGGCCAGTGTCCAACCGGCAATTGCAGCCAGGTGCGCGGCCAGCACTTCGGCGGATCGCTCGTCGAGAAAACCCGGAATGCGCACATAGCCGTCGCGGGCGAGCAGACCGGCGCTGCGGCGGATTGCCTCCCGTCCGATTGCCGGGCGAAACCGGTCAGTGTCCGCCATGGCGCACTACCTGACCCCTGCGCAACCGATCGCCGCGGCATCCATGGCCGTCGCCGCGCCGGCCAGCGGCCAGCTGTTGGAAAAGCCGCGCCCGTCCGCGCCCCTGGCGCTGACTGTCATACGGGAGGCGGAACGCATCGCGGCGACGATAGCCGAATCCATCCGCCGATCCTGCGCCCAGGCATCGCCGCCGCCGCCAGTGAGTTCGAAGCGCTGGTCGCCCAGCGTCAGAACGATCTTTGCATCCGCCGCCAGCCGCCGCGACAGGCGGAAATGGACCTGGCCGCGCACGCCGCGTTTCGGCCAGGTGGCGACATCGGCATAGGGCTCGTAGTCGCGTTGCAGCCGGCTGGGTTCGGCCATGGCAATGGCAAAGCAGCGCGGCCCGCCGGCAGCCGCTCCGGGGTCGCGGAACGCTCCCCAGGTGGAGAAAATGCCGAGGCTGTCGCGCGCGACCGCGGGCGAAGCGATCGCGAGCAGAACAATCAAGACTGCCGCTCTAGTCCGCAAGGGCCAGCTCCAGCCTGCGCGGGCCCCACAGCGCCCAGCTGTCGCCATGGTCGCAACCGGCGATGCGCAATGGACCAAGAGTATCGAGCAGCACGCCAATGAAGGCTACTACTTCGGCGCGGGCGATGTTGATGCCCAGGCAATGGTGAAATCCGAAACCGAAACCGAGGTTGGCCGATGGGGGGCGATCGAGAACGAAACTATCGGCCCCGGTGTATTCCGTCTCGTCGCGGTTGGCGGCGCCCAGCATCAGGTAGATCGTGTCCCCGCCCTTGAGGTCCCGCCCGGCGAGCCGTGTGCCTGGCTCGCGCACCCGGCGCTGGATTGTCTGGGCGACAGTATCGAAGCGCATGACTTCATCCGCCAGCGCCGCGATCAGTGAATAGTTGGCCGCGACGCGCGCGCGCATAGCCGGGTCGGCCGCGAGATGCAGAACGATGTTGCCGATCCATTTTTCAGTGGTGTCCATGGCCCCAAGGATGAAATTGAACAGATTGTCCGCCGCCATTTGGCGAGTGATGCCTTTCTCACCCACGGCCGCGACCATCGGTGCGATCAGGTCGGCCGGATCTTCGCCCCGGTCGAGCCGTTGCCGGCGATCCTCCATTTCGCCGGCGACCAGCGCGACGACATCGGCGCGGGCCCGGTTGTGCCGCTCTTGCGCCTCGCTGCCCTGCTCCAGCCCCAGCGCCGGCGTGTCGGCCGACATCTTGCTCCAGTTCTCGAAAATATCGAGATGCGCGCGCGAAACGCCAAAGCTGAGGGCAATGAATTCCATCACGAAATCACGGAAGACCGGGATGAAATCGACCACCTCGCCGGCCTTCATCCGTTCGGCGGGAGGCGCCAGCACGCGCCGTGCATTGTCATCAAGTTCCGCCATCCGCGCCTGCATCGCGACGGGCGTAACCCGTTTTGCCCAGACGGCGCGCAGCACATGGTGCATCGGCGTATCGTCGACCAGCATGCCCTGGCCGCCGAACACTTCGGCAACCGGCGTCCCCGCCGAGGTGAATCGCCCGACATCGCCCAGCACTTCGCGCACGGCCGCCCACGACGTGACCAGCCAGCCGCCCAGATTCTCCGACCAGACTACCGGACCCGCATCGCGCAGCCGCCCGAGTGCGGAATAGGGCAGACCTTCGCCGGGCCGGAAATCGAAGTCGAGGTGCATGACCCCGGGTTGCTAGCCTCGCCCGGCCCACAAGTCGATGGCCTGGGGCCATGGTTGACCTCGAGCCCGGCATCGCCCACATTTTGTTCATGGAGGAACTGATCGAACGGCAGCTTGACTTGCGCCGCGTCTCCGTTGTGCTGGGCACACTGCGCTGGGGCTCGGTGGAAGATGTGCGCCCCCGGTTCGAAGGCTACAATGTGTGCCAGCGCCTGTCCGGCGACCACGCGCCGATCCGGATCGGCAACCTGGGCGCACGCGAGGCCTTCCGGCGCGTCCGCTCGATCGGCTTTCTGCCGCCGGACTGTGGCGTCCGGCTCCACCCTGTCGATGGACCGTTCCGGGTTATCAATTGCGTGTTCGATCGGGATTGGTTCGAAACGACGACCGGCATCGACGACGGGTTTTGGGAAGAACACACCCGCGATCTGGTGTCGATCCGCAACCGCCGGCTGGAAATTCTGATGCAGGATATCCAGGCGGAAATGGAACAGCCCGGCTTCGGCCACGAGCTTCTGATCGAGAGCGCCAGCACCATGATGCTGGTCGAACTGGCCCGCTATTTGCGCCAGCCGACCGAACCGCGCGGCGCGGCCGGTCACGGTCTTGCGCCTTGGCAGATGCGCCGGATCGAGGAACGGATCGAGGCCGCGGACCAGAGCGGTTATCCCTCACTGGCGGAACTGGCGACTCTCGCCGGGATCAGTCAGAGCCATCTGATGCGCGGCTTCAAGGCTTCGACCGGCTGGCCTATTCACAAGTTCATCGCGGAAGAACGCCTGCGCGCGGCCAAGCAGCTACTGGCAAGCGAAGACCTTAATTCCAGGGAAATTGCCGGCCGTCTGGGCTTCAGCAATCCCGCCTATTTCGCCACGGCATTTCGCCGGATGACCGGCAAGACGCCGAGCGAATACCGGCGCGAGGCGCGGGCTGGCGTATACGGCCGGAACTGAAACTCGCCTGCGAACGGCTTGACCATTTCCCGGACTCTTTCCCGGCGGCGACTCGTCTCCTTGGTCATGGTGCGAACCAAGGCAGCCTATCGGTGGCCAGCGCGGGCAAGAGGTACCGGCTTCGGCACGGCGTGCATGGGCCGAAGCAAGTGACTCGTAGAGGCCGCTACGGGTCGCTTCCTTCACATTGGGCGCGGCAACCCGCAACGGCGCACCGCGTTACTTAGCCGGTTACCTTTGGTCCGGCGCCCGAAGGCCAGAAGTCACGGAAATGTTGAAAAACTGGAGCGGGCGAAGGGATTCGAACCCTCGACCCCAACCTTGGCAAAACGATTCAAGCCATTTCGCCAGTCTAGCCGATTCTACGAAATAGCACGGTAAATCCGATAGTTGTTGCGGTTCACGTCGCGCCATCCTACTCCTGTTTTCGCCACGAAACGGCAAACATTGGAGACAATACGGAGACAGAAAGCCTTGATTTGAGCTTTGTCTCCAAATGGAGTGGTAACGATGCCGACTGCCAAGATCAACAAGCGCTCGGTAGATGCCTTCAGTGCGGACGGACAGGCGCAGGCAGTTCTGTGGGATAGCGAGATCCGGGGCTTCGGCGTCCGTGCGCTTCCGTCGGGACTCAAGACCTTCATCGTCCAGTACCGCAATGCCGAGGGCATCAAGCGGCGGATCAACCTCGGCCGGTATGGCGTCATCACGGTTGAGCGGGCGCGCGACCTGGCGAAGATCAAACTAGGGGAAGTGGCCTCCGGCGAGGACCCGGCCCTTGCGGTCCACGAGGCCCGCAAGGGAATGACGGTCGCCCAGATGTGCGACTGGTATCTGACCGAGGCGCGCGCCGGGAACATCCTTGGCCGCAAGAACCGACCGATCAAGGAGACCTCGCTCAAGATGGACGAGAGCCGGATCAACACGCACATCAAGCCTCTGCTCGGCAAGCGGCACGCCAAGCACCTGACCATTGCCGAAGTCGAGCAGATGCAGTCCGATGTGCGGGACGGAAAGACGGCCAAGGCGCGCGGCGGCGGACGCGGCGGCAGGGCCGCCGGTGGCCCTGGTGTCGCAGCGCGCTGCCTTGGCACGCTGCAGGCGATCCTTGGACATGCCAAGCACAAGGGGTTGCTGACGGAACATCCCACTCGCGGCGCGAAGAAGCTCGCCACCAACAAAAAGACCCGGCGGCTCAGTTCCGCCGAGATCGTCGCGCTTGGCAAGGCGATGGCCTATGCCGAGCGCAACGGAGAAAACATGACGGCACTTGCGGTCGTCCGGCTCCTGGCGCTGACCGGGTTCCGGCGAGAGGAAGGCCAGGCGATGAAGCGCGCCTGGGCTCATGCCGAGGGCGGGTTCGTGGCCTTCCCCGACACCAAGACCGACGCCCAGGTTCGCGCGATCGGGCCGGAGGCGCTCCGGGTTGTGCTCGCGCAGACCGAGATTGCCGGCAATCCCCACGTGTTCCCGTCGTTGACCGGCGCCGGCCCCTATCAGGCTGCCGCCGCCTGTTTCATCCGCGTCTGCCGGCTGGCCGGGATCGAGGGCGCGACGCTCCATACTTTACGCCACACCTTCGCCAGCATCGCTGGCGAACTCGGGTTCACCGAGCTTACCATCCGCGCCATGCTCGGCCATGCATCCCAGAACGTGACACAGGACTACATCCATATCGACGAGGCGCTGAAGCTCGCCGTCCGGCGCACCTCGGACGAGATTGCCCGCCTGCTCAATGAAGGGGCGACCTCGCTGCGCCGTGTCAGTCTCGCCGCCTGATCCGTGGACGCGACCGGGTTGCCGAAACTGGTCCGAGGCGCGCCTTGCTAGCGGAGTCGTAACTTCGCGTCTTCGCCTTCAGCAAAGGCATTGGTTGCCGCAAGCGCTGCCCTCGCACCGGCGAGTGTGCTCCAGTCGGTGCCGTGCGTGTAATCTTGCGCGACATCGAGCATCCGAATCAGCGGGGCAGTCTGCCCATTGTGCGAGAAGGCCTTGAGCGCCCCGAGATAGTCGGTCCGATATGCCGTCGGGATGATGATCCGTTCCTGATCGCGGGCAAGTAGCTCGGCGTTCATCATAATGCGTGCCACGCGGCCGTTGCCGTCGGCGAAAGGGTGAACCTCGCTGACGAACACCATCATGAACACCGCACGGTGGAACGGGTCATCCAGCGCTTCGAGGAAGGCAAATCCCCGTTCCAGCGTACCTTCGACGAGATCCGGTGCGACAAACACGGTGGCGCCGGCCTGATTCCCCTTCTCCTTGAAGGCGCCCGGCCTCTTGTCGGGGCGAGCTTCCATCACAGTTGCGTGGCGGCGTCGGAGCAGGTCGCGGAAGGCCGCGAAATCGCCAGGCAGGATCTTCATGTGCGGCAGATCGGAAACGACGCGGAAGGTGCCGAGCACATCATGGGCGTCGGCAGGTCGTTCAGCGGGAATGACGCCTTCGAAGACAATCTCGGCGGCTTCTTCGACGCTGAATTCGGTGCCTTCGATAAAGTTCGAGAAGTAGGCTTCGAAGAAGGCCAATGCGGCGTTGGCTTCCGCGCTGCGGGCTGGCGCCGGTCTCCTTTCCAAGACGGTCTCCCGCAACGCAGTGAAGAGCGCCTCGAACAACTGCACCCGTGCGGGATCGTAGGGTTGCCCGGCATGACGGGCTTTGCCGATATCGCTCCGCAGCTCCGCTTCGCGTGTCCCCAGGAGAGATCCGATCAAAGCGTCGAGTTCGGCCGCCTCGGCTTCATACCCGAGTTGAGGTGCGATCAGGCGGGCGTCGTCCCGCAACCGGTTGGCAGCAGCTTCGCCCTGCTGGCGGATCATTGCGTCGAGCCGCTTCTCGAGTTCTTCACGCGCGACGGTACGGGCAATGCGCCCCCCTCGTGCACGGGACGGACGCAAGTTCTCAAGATAGGCGCGAGCGGTCGATGCCAAGCGCACGCCGCCAAGCGGGCGGTCACTGTCGAGCGGCCCGGCCCCGGGACGCGGACGAAGGACAAGGCCCGGCAGTTCCGTTTCTCGCCTCTTGGCGGATATGAGGAAGACCGACCCGTCCTCGGCCGGTTTGCTTTCCAACGCGGTGCGATCGGAGATGACCGCGTCGGGGTAATAGGAGATGATCAGATTATACCAGTTCCGGCGCACCAGGCGTTGGGGATCATCCTGCAGGTTGCGGGTGTAGAGCCGTGAGCCCAGCTTGCGCAGGTGTCCTCGGTCCACTGCGTCGTAGACGGCTTTGGAAATGGTGCTGTCCGAGACGAACACTTCCGGCAATGCAGCGAGCGAAAATTCGGCCATTATCTGCTCCTCAAGTGGCAGATAACGGATTTTTTGAAACTTAAGAAGGAGGAATTCCGAATAATCGGGAGTTATCGTGAAGCCTGTCATCCGCGCAGACGCGAATTTTCGGGGTTTAATCGAACAGAAATCCGAACTTCCGGGAGTTATCCAGAACTCCAGCCTCGACAAAATGCAGTGCCTCTGGACAAAAAAGTAACGTATATGTTACCAGTCTCCAATTGCAAGGCGAAGAAGGTCGGAGTGAGAAACGTTGGCGCTGACACGCGATTTCAAGGAGACGGTGAAGGAACGCGCCGCGCGCGATCCTGCCTTCGCCAAGACCATGCTGGACGAAGCTGCAACAGCCTTCCTCAATGGGGAGCCCCATGTCGCGCGCCTGATCCTGCGCGACCTGGTCAATGCCTCGGTCGGATTCGAGGGCCTCGCAGCCGAAACCAAGCGCCCCAGCAAGAGCCTGCACCGCATGCTCTCGGTACATGGCAATCCGAGCATGGACAATCTTGCTGCCATTTTCGGCGCCGTCCGCAAGCGGCTCGGCGTCGCGTTCAAGGCTCATGCCGTCGAGGCGGCATAATCCATTCTTCGATCTTCAAACCAGCCCGAGTGCCAGGCCCGCGCCAATGATGACCATGGCGCCCGCCACAGTCAGTTGGATCGAGCGGAGCGTCACCTTGGTGAGCAACATCTTGCCGAAATACGAGCCCAGAAACGCGAACAGGGTTGCAGTGAGCACGGGAATGGCGAGCGCGCGCGATTGCTCAAGATACGTGGCGATCGTGCCGCTGCCGTAAACCCCGATGCGGACGGCATCGACCATGACCGCAGCAACGGCGCCGGTTGCCACGAACGCTTCCTTGGAAAGTCCGGCCTTGATGAGGAAGGCTGACCGCAGCGCGCCCTGATTGCCGGAGAGTCCTCCGAAAAGTCCGGACAGTAGTCCGCCCAAAGGCAGCCACCGCGGAGGAAAGGCCAGAGACTGAAGACGGGGCCAGAGTTCGAGCAGCGCGAAGGTTGCGATCAGCACGCCAATCGCCGCCTTGACCAGAGTGATCTCGAAATGGTGCCCACCCAAAGACCATGTTGCCACCACCGGAATGGTATCGATCCAGCCGAGCAGCATTGCACCTGCCATGGCCGCAAGTGAGGCAGGAAGGCCAAAGCGGAGGACGGTGTACCAATCTGCCTGGCGTGCCATCAGGCCGAGCTTGAAGATGTTGTTGGCCAGATGGACGACAGCGGTGGCGGCGATGGCGACCGGCACCGGGAAGAACAGTGCAAAGATCGGCATCAGGATTGTGCCGAGCCCGAACCCGGAAAAAAGCGTGAGCGCGGCTGCGGCAAGCGCGACGATGGCAACCAGCACAAGTTCCATGGGCTCCGTCAGCGCCTTTCCGGTCAACCGGGTCTGTCTCGCGCAGCAGGGCGCACGAGATCGAAAACCGGCTGATCATTCATGAACTCGACCTTCTCGGCAACATGACAGGCCATGCAGGCGGCCTTGGCACTGTTCCTCGTGTCTCGCTCCAGTCCCGCACGGACAGCGCATGGAACAGCATCATCGCATGGCAATGCAGATGCAGTCGCAAGACAGGCTGCGAAAGGATGTGGGCGCGTTCGAGGAAGTGCCAGGCTTGATCCATACTTCCTTCCGCGCTGGCGCTGCGAAACGCGGCGATCCCGCCCCGGTACGCGGTATCGAGGGTAATCACGCCATGGCCCTGACACCGGCCAGTTCGGTCCGGGCCTGCCGGATGATCTGCCAGCCACCCTGAAGACCGAGGAGAGCCATGACGAACGCGGCCAGAAGGTCGGGCAAGCCGCTGCCGGTCCACAACACCGCAAAGCCCGCTCCGATCACGACCACATTGTTGATGGCATCATTGCGCGAGCAAACCCAGACCGATCGCATGTTGGCATCGCCCGCACGGAACCCAAAAAGCATGAGCGCCACACAGATATTGGTGATCAACGCCAGCGTTCCGATCCCGGTCATGGCCCACGGTTCCGGATGGGATCCGGAATAAAGTCCCCATATCGCTGATACAAGAACGCCCAGCGCAAAGACGAAAATCGTGAAGCCCTTTATCAGGGCCGTTCGCGCACGCTATGCCAGTGCCAGTCCGGCGACGCCCAGGCTGATCGCGTAGTTTGCGGCATCGCCCAGAAAATCGAGCGCATCGGCCTGAAGCGAGCGAGAGCCCGACATGGTCCCGGCAGCCATCTCGACGAAGAACATGATCGCATTCGCTACGAGCGCGATCCACAAGGCCCTGCGCCAGGCAGGATCCGCCTGAATGGCATCGTTGCTGCAAGAACTGGCGCAACACGCGTCAGCCATGGCCAAACTCCCTGGAACAACGAGTCGGTCTTCCATATGCACCCCGTAGCAACTACAGGGTCAAGTAATGAAGATCGGCGAACTCTCAAAGGCCACCGGAACCAATGTCGAGACGATCCGGTATTACGAACGGATCGGCCTTTTGCCGCCTCCTGCGCGCACGTCCGGCAACTACCGTTCCTATGACGAACCCCAGCGCGCGCGGCTTGCCTTCATCCGTCACTCTCGAGAGCTCGGTTTCATGATCGAGGAAATCCGTTCGCTGCTGGACCTAGCCGATCATCCCGGGCGCGAATGCTCCGAAGCCGATCGCATTGCCACCAGCCACATGGCGCAGGTCGAAGCCAAGATCGAACAGCTTGTGAAACTGCGCGACGAACTCTCGCGGATCATCGGCCGTTGCCGCGGCGGACTGGCCGCCGATTGCCGCGTGATCGAAGCCCTTGGCAATCACAGGATGTGTGACGGAGAACACGCATGATGTATTTTGCGATCAAGGTCGCCACCTCAGCCCTCATCATTGCCGCCGTCTCGGAAATCGCGCGTCGCAGCACCGGAATTGGCGCTCTCCTCGCCTCGCTTCCTCTAATTGCGGTGCTCAGCATGATCTGGTTGTGGCGGGACACGGGCGACACCGCACGGCTGGCGAGCTATTCGCAGGCTACTTTCTGGTACGTATTGCCCAGTCTGCCGATGTTCCTGGTGATCCCCGCACTGCTCTGCAGAGGGGTCTCGTTCTGGCCGTCACTGGCGCTCGGCTGTGCGCTGACCATGGTTCTTTATGCGGGCATGGCTGCCCTCCTCGGCATATGGGGCGTCAAGCTGTGACGACACCAATTCCGACTGTTGCCTGGTACGTTGTCGCGGCCATCGCGGAGATCGCCGGCTGCTTTGCCTTCTGGGCGGTACTTCGGCTCGAGCGATCCCCGTCATGGCTCGCCGCCGGCGTCCTGTCGCTGATCGTCTTCGCCTATGCGCTTACCAGAGTGGAAGCCGAAGCCGCCGGACGGGCTTTCGCAGCCTACGGCGGGATCTACATTATCGCCTCGCTTGTCTGGCTCAAGATCGTCGAGGGCGTTACACCCGATCGCTGGGATGTACTCGGCGGCCTGATTTGCCTCGGTGGCGCCGCCCTGATCCTGTGGGGGCCGGGCCGAGGGTGAGATGGTGCCACCGGTTCCGATCATTTTGTCAGTTCGATGTAGGATGATGGGCGGCTTCAATCGGCAGTCCCGCCGCCTTCCATTCCGGGTATCCGTCTTCCAGGCGTCGCGACTGCAATCCCCGCTCCCTTAACGCCGCCACAGCCTCGAACGAGAGGACGCACCAGGGTCCGCGGCAATAGGCCACGACTTCGCGCTCTTCCGGCAATTCGGCGAGCCGGTCAGCGAGTTCGGACAGCGGGATGTTTATGGCTCCCGGCAGGTGCCCTGCCTCGAATTCGTCGCGCGGCCTGACATCGAGGACGGTCACAAGCCCGTCCTCTATTCGGGCGATCAGATCTTCGCGCGACACGGCCTCGAGCGCATCGCGGGCGCGAAAATAATCGGCCATAACCCGGTCGATCTCCGCGACGTTGCGTTCCCCGACGCGCCCGAGCGCGTGAACGAGGCCCGTGACTTCGCTCTCGCCCGCGAGGCTGTAGATGATCCGCTTGCCCCGGCGCTCGGCATTCACCAGACGCGCCCGGCGCAGGATCTGCAAATGCCGCGAGGTATTGGCGAATGTCAGCCCGGACCGGGCGGTCAGATCCTCGACGCTGCGCTCGCCCTGGGCAAGGTGTTCCAGCAGTTCGAGGCGGTGCGCATGGCCAAGTGCCTGCGCCACCTCCGCCAGATGGCCGTAGATTGTCTGTTTGGGACCCATTGCTTGACATCACCTCGTTTCAGGAGAACATTCAGCGGAATGATTGAATGAGTCTTACGGGACTCGGACCCGGAGTGCAATCCCATGATCCTGCGCCAGTTTCTCCACCGCGATCCCGTTGGCATTTCCTATCTGTTCGGCTGCGGCGGCAAGGCAATTTGCGCGGTGGTCGATGCCGTCGGCGAGATCGAGCCCTATCTGCATGCCGCCGAAGAAGGCGGAATGCAGATTCACTATGTGATCGACACGCATGTCCATGCCGATCATCGCTCGGCAGGACGGGAACTCGCCAAGGCAACCGGGGCGGAATATGTGCTTAGCGCCGAGGCCGATGTGGGCTTTCCGTTCCGCGCCGTAACGGACGGCGAGATCCTGCCGCTGGGCAATGTCACGGCCGAGGTCCTGCACACACCCGGCCATACGCCCGAGCATATCTGCCTGGTCGTCACCGACCACACGCGCACGGACGAACCCTGGTTTGTTCTCACCGGCCACACGCTCATGGTGGGGGACCTCGGACGCACCGAACTGGCCACCAGCGCCGTGGAGGGTGCCCGTGATCTGTTCCGCAGCGCCGCGCGGCTGAAGTCCTTGCCGGATCATGTCGAAGTGCTGGCCGGTGCCTATGCCGGCTCAGTGTGCGGACGGCGGCTAAGCGGCAAGCCGTGGTCGACGATCGGCTTCGAGAAACGCCATAATGCCGCCTTTGCCATTACCGACGAAGAGGCGTTCGTGGCAGAGATGGTCGCGGAAATTCCGCCGCCACCGCCCGAGGCCGCCCTGTTGCGGGCCGTCAACGCCGGCCTTGCCGTTCCGGCGGCGTGACCGTGCCGGACAAGGCTCACTCCGGCGAACGCCTAGAACGCCGCGTCCAGCTCGGCCTCAAGGAAAACTGGCCGCAGTTTGCGCTGCTCGTGCTGGTCAATGCCTTTGTCGGCGGCATGGTCGGGATCGAGCGCACGGTGGTGCCGCTGATCGGGGCCGAGGAGTTTCACCTTGCCTCGACGACCCTGATCACGTCCTTCATTGTCAGTTTCGGCCTGGTCAAGGCGTTCGCCAATCTTGTCTCCGGCCAGCTTGCCGACGTCTGGGGCCGCAAACGCGTGCTGGTACTGGGCTGGCTGTTCGGCCTGCCGGTCCCGTTCATGATCATCTGGGCGCCAAGCTGGGAATGGGTGATCGCCGCCAATGCCCTGCTCGGCATCAACCAGGGCCTCGCCTGGTCGATGACGGTGATCATGAAGGTCGACCTGGTCGGGCCGAAGTCGCGCGGTCTCGCTGTCGGGCTCAATGAATTCGCGGGCTACCTCGCCGTCGGGGTTACTGCCTTCCTCACTGGCTACCTTGCCTCCCGATACGGCTTGCGCCCCGTCCCGATTTACCTCGGCATCGGCTATGCGGCCTTGGGCCTGCTGTTTTCGGTTCTGCTCATCCGGGACACTCGCGATCATGTCCGTCTGGAAACCGCTGGCCATCTCCGGCAGGAAGCGACGATCCGCTTCTCCGAAGTCTTTGTCCTGACCTCTTTCCGGAACCGCAACCTGTTCGCGGCATCGCAGGCCGGCCTGGTCAACAACCTCAACGACGGCATGAGTTGGGGCATATTTCCTTTGTTCTTTTCGTCGCTCGGCCTCGGTGTCGAACGGATCGGCATCCTCAAGGCGCTTTATCCGGCAAGCTGGGGTCTGTTGCAGGTGGCCACCGGACCGCTCAGCGACCGGTGGGGACGCAAGGGCCTGATCGTCTGGGGCATGTGGGTCCAGGCCGTGGGTCTCATCGTCACCGGCTCGACCAGCCATTTTGGATGGTGGATTCTTGGCAGTCTGCTGCTCGGGATCGGCACGGCCATGGTCTATCCCAGCCTCATCGCCGCAGTCTCGGACGCCTCGCACCCGAGCTGGCGTGCTCGCTCGCTCAGCGTCTACCGCTTCTGGCGCGATCTTGGTTATGCGATCGGCGCGCTGTCCGCCGGACTGATCGCCGACATGTTCGGCTTTTCGACGGCAATCCTCGCCATCGGCGGATTGACGTTCCTTTCAGGCGCCATCGTCGCATCCGTCATGCGTGAACGCGCGCAGGATGATGGTCGTGCATCGTCACCCCCGGTTGAGCCCGGTCAACGTGCGACGCCGGCCGTTTGATAGATTTGCAGTCAATACCAGGCCGAGAAGGAGACAGTGCAATGCCCAAGTCGATCACAAGATCGCCAAGTCGCCGCATGATCGGAGCGCTGGCAGCGGCGATTGCCATGGCCTCAGCGGCCCCGGCCATGGCCGGGGACAATGCCCCCGCAACGCAGAAAGCGGACCAGGACATGGGTGCCATGAAACAGCAAATGATGCAGCAGATACGGCAATGTATGGACCAGATGCCACCCATGAGCGGCAACGACCAGACTGCCATGCGCCAGCAGATGATGGAGCGTATGCACGGCTGCATGGAACAGATGATGTCATCGCACCATTGCGGAGCGATGATGGGATCCTCCGGGCCGGATCAAGGTACGGAACATAAGCCGGACCAGCATGATCATTCCGGACAATAGGCCGGGTGAGAATAAATGGAGGCAGCGATGCGCACGATACATATCCTGGCTCCCGTCGCGGCGGGCGCCGGTTCTATGTTTTTCTCCAGCCCGCTCTGGGCTCAAGGGCCAGCTTGGAACGGCACCTATCCATGCGGCCCGCACATGATGTGGTGGAATGGAGGGTGGAGCGGCATGATCCTTGGCCCCTTGCTCATGATCCTTGTCCCGCTGGTGCTTGTCGTCGCCGTGCTGATCGCGCTGCGGCGGTTCGGGCAGCCGGCGGGATCATCGTCCGCCCCTCCGCAGACTCCGCTCGAAATCCTGAAGGAACGCTTCGCGCGCGGCGAGATCAACAAGGAGGAATATGAAGAGCGCCGGCGCATCCTCAGTGAACGGGAGGATGCCAGGTGATGGCGCTGTTCATCCTCAATCATGCGCCTTACGGCACCGAGCACTGCTACAATGCCCTGCGGCTC
Organism: Novosphingobium sp.; assembly: GCA_050248535.1. Classification (GTDB taxonomy): domain Bacteria; phylum Pseudomonadota; class Alphaproteobacteria; order Sphingomonadales; family Sphingomonadaceae; genus Novosphingobium. The sequence goes on along the minus strand of JBFWSE010000001.1, from coordinate 17,236 downwards.
GGCGCGGCCATGATCAAGCAGGCGCCCGATATCCGGATCACCGTCTTCCTGATGGCGGATTCGGTCTCGTGCGCGAAGGCGGGCCAGAAGACGCCCGATGGCTATTACAACATCGAGCGCATGGTGAAGCGCATCCAGTCGGGCGGCGGCGAAGTCCTGCTCTGCGGCCTGTGCATGGACGCGCGCGGATTGACGGACGGCGAACTTCTCGCCGGGGCAAGGCGAAGTTCGATGGATGAACTCGCCGAAGCCACGCTTCAGGCCGACAAGGTTCTGGTGTTCTGACGCTGGGTGAAGGCATCCCGGGAGGCTGGGGTTGAATAAAGGCGCGGAGCAGCACGGCGCCTCGCTTGGGGATGCTTATGAACGCTGGCGCGGCAGCCTGCTCGGCCGGACCACCGATCGGCGCGAAGCCGAGCTGATCGACGAACTGATGGGCGACGTCCGGGGGCTCGACGTTCTCGACGTCGGTTGCGGCGATGGGGCCCTGATGGCCGACCTTCACCGCAAGGGCGCAAATGTCACCGGGATCGATCCGGATGACGCCATGCTGGCGGCCGCCCGGCTGCGCGCCGACGCTTCCGGACTGGACTTCCGCTTGCTGCCCGGAACGGCGGATGCACTGCCGTTCGCCGATTGCTCGTTCGACCGGGTCGTCGCCATTACCGTCCTCTGCTTCATCGACAGGCCCGATGTGGCAATCGCGGAAATGGCCCGCGTGCTCAGACCCGGCGGACACATCATCCTGGGCGAACTCGGCAAGTGGAATGTCTGGGCGGCGGTCAGGAGGATCAAGGGCTGGCTCGGTTCGCCGGTCTGGCGCGCGGCGCGGTTCAGGACCGCAGCGGAACTGCGGAGCCTGTTGACGCGGCAGGGATTGCTGGTTCGCGCTGTCCGTGGGGCGATCTTCTATGCCCCGATCGGCTTGCTGGCTATGGCGATGGGCGCCATCGACGGTTGGCTTGGACGCAGGACAACCACAGGCGCTGCCTTCATCGCGATCAAGGCGCAAAAGGGCTCGGCCGACGCATAGACCGTTCGCTCCGTCGGGCCGACCCCTGCTGTTAGAAATTCCAGAAAACAACTGCGTGAGGCACTGCGGGCTGCGGAAAATTTTCCCTCATTCCGGCCCGAGCAGCAGCAGGTGGGGGCTGATCCCGAGCCCTTTAGCAATGCGTTCGATATTGTCGATCGACACGTTGCGTTCGCCTCGCTCGACGCCACCGTAATAGGTCCGATCCATCTCGATTTCGTGGGCAAAATCCTGCTGGCTCAGGCCGCGGGCCTGCCGGTAGCGGCGGACATTCGTCGCTACGATGCTCCGGAGCAGACCAGGATGCGTGCGTTTCACACAGCATAAGTCCTCCCTGGATGGTTATAAGGCGACGGGTTTTAAGTATCATTTAACCCGCTGCGCGCAGAATGAGACTGCTTCGATCGGGTGCTGCGACCTGCAGGTCGGCCCGCACTCGCATCAACAAGGACTATGACCTTCCTCGCACCTATTGGTTCTCATCATGGAATGTTGCGCCAAGTTGGATTGGAAGATTTGTAAAATAGGGATGAACGACAAACTCCTCTTAGCAAATACTTAATCGCAAACATCTACGTTTGCTTCTAAATTTTGTCATCTGAACTGTACGGAACACTTCTCAGGGTCAGGATCAGGCTTGCTCAGTCTACGCAACACCATTCTCGAAATGACCGCCAAGGGGGCCGACCTCAAGTCGACCGCCGACCGGCTGTGCTCGGAGATTGAGGCGCTGGCACCGGGCATCGTCTGTTCTGTCCTGACCGTCGACCGCGAGGGACTACTCCATCCCCTTTCGGCCCCCAGCTTGCCGCAGGATTACTGCGACACGATGGACGGCCTGATGATCGGCCCGGACATTGGCTCGTGTGGCAGCGCGGCATGGATGCGCGAGCCTGTGACCGTCACAGACATCGCTACAGATCCGCGCTGGGCAGATTTCAAGGATGGGGCGCTTGCCTTGGGTCTGCGCGCCTGCTGGTCGACCCCGATTTTCGGCGAGAATGGACGGGTCATCGGCACCTTCGCGCTCTATTACCGGGAAAACCGTGGACCCACGGATGAGGAAAGGACGATCGTCGATTCCTGCATCCATCTGTGCTCGATCGCGATCGAGCGGCATGAACGGGTTCTTGATCGCGAACGGCGAGCCAACGTGGACTTGCTCACCAATCTGGCCAATCGCGCCGCCTTCGCCGAGTCACTTTCGAGGCTCAATTGCGACAGACCCGGCGCCTGGGCTCTCCTGATCGTCGATCTCGACAATCTGAAGGTCGTCAATGATGGCTTCGGCCATCATGTCGGCGACCTCCTGATCCAGTCCGCGGCGGAACGGATGGGGGCGGCAGTCTTGCCGGACCGTGTCTTTCGGATCGGCGGCGACGAATTCGCGGTCCTGGTGCAATCGCCCGATGCCCTGCGCGATCTGGGCGCCTTTGCCACCAGAATATTGAGCGAATTGACGGAGCCGCTGGATTGCAATGGCCACGCTGTCGTTCCCAAGGCAACGATCGGTGGTGCAGTCCTGGCGCCCGGCGACCGGAGCGCGGAGGCGGTGCGCCAGAATGCCGATTTTGCCCTCTATCACGCCAAGGAGACCGGACGCGGCGGGTTCGTCCGCTATTGGCCTGGCATCGACACCCGCATCATCCACCGCATCGCGGCCATTCGCGATGTCGATGCGGCGCTGCGCGAAGCCCGGATCGAGGCGCACTATCAACCGATCGTTTGCTTCGAAACGCGCCGGATCGTCGCAATGGAAGCGCTTTGCCGACTGCGGATGGCTAACGGCGGCATTCTTGCGGCAGCGGCTTTCCGCGAAGCGACAAGTGATATCCATATTGCCAGCGAATTGACCGAACGGATGCTCGAAATCGTCGCGCGGGATATGCGCGAGTGGGCAGACCAGGAAATTCCTGTCGACCATATCGGGATCAACGTCTCGCTGGCGGATTTCCATGGCGGAATGCTCGAACAGCAGATCGAGGCCGCACACTCGCTCCATGGCCTGCCCCTTGAGCACCTGGTGATCGAGATTACTGAAAACGCCTATTCTGCACTTCGAGACAAGTCGGTTATCGGCTCTATACAGGCCCTGCGCGAACGGGGCCTTCGCATAGCCCTCGACGATTTCGGGACCGGTGGCGGCCTACTCATGCCGCTGCTGACAATGCCGGTTGACCTGATCAAGATCGACAAGATCCTGATCGACCGGCTCGCGCCCGAAGGAGCCGGTTCGGCAGTGATCAGCGGTCTCCTGCACACGGCCAAGGCGCTCGACATCACCGTCATTGCCGAAGGTATAGAGAATGCAAAACAGGCAAGCCAGCTTGCGCATCTCGGGTGTTCGCAGGGGCAAGGCTACTTTTTCTCGAAACCGCTCAATAGGAAGGCGGCCACAGCGCTGCTACAGTCCGATCGAATAGGCTTCAGTGCGAAGGCCAGACGGGCATGAAATCGACACAGGTGAGCAACCAACTCCTTTACCGTCGAACCAGCCACGCGGGATAGAGATGGTGCCGCCGCCTACCGCGATATCGTTGTCGAGCTGGTGCTTGACGCCGCCAACCACTGGCGGCTGACTCCCGCTCTCGCAGAGGCACTGACTGACGCCCATACTTGCCCTGGTGGCATGGCTGGGGACGCTCGAACCAGCGGGAGCAGCCGGAAAAAATACTGCTTGACCCTGACATGATGTCAAGGTCGATGAAGGAGGCGGCTTAAGGAGCAACGGCATGAGCGAGTCGCATCACGACCATACGCACTGCGCACATTCCGAATCCCGGACGCCGGGAATGGTGATCGACCCCGTTTGCGGCATGAACATCGATCCCGCGACCGCGAAGCACGTTGCAACCCATGGCGGCGTCCATCACTATTTCTGCAGCGCGGGTTGTCTCGCCAAATTCACCGCCGATCCGGCCCGCTTTATGGCCGATGCGCCGCGCCCGACCGGTCCTGTCCCGGAAGGCGCGATCTGGACCTGCCCAATGCACCCGGAAGTTCAGCAGCCCGGCCCTGGCAGCTGCCCCATCTGCGGCATGGCGCTCGAGCCGATGACACCGACGCTGAGCGATGGGCCATCAGCCGAATACTCCGACATGAAGCGCCGCTTCGTGATCGGCCTTATCCTGGCTCTGCCGGTGGTGGCGCTGGAGATGGGGGGGCATCTGACCGGGCTACGCCATATGCTCGATGGCAACATTGGCAATCTAGTCCAGATGGTTCTGGCGACGCCGGTGGTGCTGTGGGCAGGCTGGCCCTTCTTCGAACGCGGCTGGGCCTCGGTGAAGAGCCGCCACCTCAACATGTTCACGCTTATCGTCATGGGCACCGGCGTCGCCTGGATTTACAGCGTGGCGGCGACGCTCGCCCCCGGCATCTTCCCTGCCGTATTCCGCGCGGCGGACGGCTCGGTCGCGGTCTATTTCGAGGCGGCGGCGGTGATTACCGTGCTGGTCCTGCTCGGCCAGCTGCTCGAACTGCGCGCCCGCGAGACGACCGGCGGCGCGATCCGGGCCCTGCTCGATCTCTCGCCCAAACTCGCCCGCCGGGTCCGCGCCGACGGATCGGACGAGGAAGTCGCTCTCGATCAGGTCCTGGTCGGCGACACACTTCGTGTCCGCCCCGGCGAGAAGGTGCCGGTGGACGGCGAAGTGCTCGAAGGCCGCGGCACGGTAGACGAATCTATGGTCACCGGCGAATCCATGCCGGTGACGAAAGTGATTGGCTCAAAGCTGATCGGCGGCACGATCAACCAGACCGGCGGCCTGGTCATGCACGCCCAAAGAATCGGCCGCGACACCATGCTGGCGCGCATTGTCCAGATGGTCGCAGAGGCTCAGCGCAGCCGCGCGCCGATCCAGCGGCTTGCCGATACGGTTTCCGCCTGGTTCGTACCTGCGGTGATCGCGGTTGCGGCGCTGGCCTTCATCGTCTGGTCGCTCGCCGGGCCGCCGCCCGCGATGGGATATGGCCTGATTGCGGCGGTCGCTGTTCTCATCATCGCCTGCCCCTGCGCACTTGGGCTCGCCACGCCGATGTCGATCATGGTCGGCGTGGGGCGCGGGGCGCAGGTGGGCATCCTCATTAAGAATGCGGAAAGCCTCGAGCGCTTGGAAAAGGTCGATACTCTCGTCGTCGACAAAACCGGCACGCTCACGGAAGGCAAGCCAACTGTGGTCGCTATCGAGACTGCCGAAGGGTTTGACGAGGATGAAGTTCTGCGCCTTGCCGCCAGTCTCGAACGCAGCAGCGAACATCCGCTGGCCCTTGCGATCGTCCGGGAGGCTGAAGCCAGGGGGCTCGCCATCAGCGAGCCGGCTGATGTCGATCAACCAGTCGGCAAGGGCATTACCGGCTCGGTCGACGAGCGCAGCCTGGTCGCGGGCAACGCCAGCTTTCTCGGCGAACAGGGCATCGAGGTTAGCGCCCTTGCCGATCGCGCCGATCACCTTCGCAGCGAGGGGGCGACGGCCATATTCCTGGGCGTCGACGGCAAGGTCGCCGGGGCCATCGGCATCGCCGACTCGGTCAAGCAAACCACACCGGCCGCGCTTCTGGCTCTGGGTGAGGCCGGCATCCACGTCATCATGTTGACGGGTGACAACCGCGTTACCGCAGAAGCCATCGCGCGGCGGCTAGGGATCGGCGATATCGAGGCCGATGTGCTGCCAGACCAGAAGAGCGCCATCGTCAAGCGCCTGAGGCAACAAGGCCGGATTGTCGCCATGGCCGGCGATGGCGTGAACGACGCCCCCGCACTGGCCGCCGCCGACGTCGGCATCGCCATGGGATCGGGCACCGATGTAGCGATCGAGAGCGCGGGGATCACACTTCTTAAGGGCGATCTTACCGGAATTGCCCGCGCGCGGCACCTCAGCCATGCGACCATGGGTAATATCCGCCAGAACCTGTTCTTCGCCTTTGCCTACAACGTCGCGGGAATCCCGCTTGCTGCCGGCGCGCTCTATCCGCTGTTCGGCCTGATGTTGTCCCCGATCTTCGCCGCAGCAGCCATGGCGCTCTCATCGGTCAGCGTCATCGGCAATTCGCTGCGTCTGAGGAGGATCGCGCTATGAACCTTTCCAGCAAACGGGCTTGGCTGCTCGCGGCATTATCGGCAGGCCTCGTTGCGGCTTACCTGTTCTACCCGGAGCATCGGCAGCATCTTTTCGGCCTGATACCCTACGCCTTCCTGTTCGCCTGTCCGTTGCTGCACTTCTTTCACGGCGGCCATCATCGTGGCCAGCACCGGCAATCAGGCGAGCAACGTCCATGAACATCGGACAGGTCTCGAAAGCGACGGGCGTGTCGCAGCGGATGATCCGCCACTACGAGGGTATCGGACTGATGCCGCCGCCCGATCGGCGCGACAACGGCTATCGGGACTATCCCCCACGCTCGATCGAGCGCCTCCGTTTCATCGCCAATGCCCGCGACCTGGGGTTCTCGCTGGACGAAATAGCGGCACTTCTGGGCCTTTGGGATGATCGGGAACGGGCCAGCAGCGAGGTCAAGGCAATTGCGCTTGGTCATGCCGAGGATCTTGCCCGAAAAGCAGCGGCGCTCGAAGCCATGCGGCGCACGCTGCTCGATCTGGCCGAAGGGTGCAGCGGCGATGCACGGCCTGACTGTCCGATTCTTGCCGGACTTGCCGAAACCCGGCGACATCCGGTCCGAGAATTGACAGTGGCAAATTGCAAGCCGAAAGAAGAAGCGTGAAGCGCTGGTTTACCTTGGCTCTGCTCCTGGGAGCATTACTTGGTCTGTTGGGCCAGGAAGCTGCCTTTGCGCGCGTCATGCCGGTCGAGAAGACTGCGACGTCCGCGCAGATGAACGCGGATTGTGCGGAGATGATGGGGCTCGCAAAACAATCGCCGCAGCCCGAAGCGCCGTGTCAGGGAATGACGCCTGACTGCATCGCCAAGATGGGCTGCGCAGTGCCTCTTGCGCTGATTCCACCACTCGCCTTCGACCTGGTGCCGCAATTCCGAGCTGCGGCGCCTTTGCAGACACCTGTTGCCCCGCTTGTCGGGCGTGACACGGGTCCGGAACCAGAACCACCCGCACGCCTTGGCTGAACGCTTGGCGCGCGTGACGAACCTTCGGGTTCGCCGCGCGCCATCCCCGAGTTCAACCAGGGACGCTTCACATGAAGATGATTATTGCGCCCGCCACTGCCGTGGCGGCCCTTGCGACCCTATCGGTGGCGACCGCCCCAAGCGTGGCATTGGCCGAACCGCTGACTTTCGCAGCAGCGATCGAGCGGGCGGCAAGCGATGCGCCTTCGATCCGCGCCAGTGAAGCCGGGGTCGTGGCCAGACGTTCGGCGTCCGTCGCAGCGGGCCGGTTACCCGACCCGACGCTGTCCATCGGCGTCGACAACTTCCCCGTTTCAGGTCCGCCCGCCTTCAGCTTCACCCGCGAAAGCATGACGATGGCGCGCATCGGTGTGGAGCAGGCATTTCCCAATCCGGCGAAACGCCGCGCTGAGCGGACCCGCGCCCAGGCGGGCATCGGCGTTGCCAGAGCTGGCCTTGCTGTCGAAGAGCAAAATGTTCGCCTAGAGACCGCACTTGCATGGGTGGATTTCTATTATGCCAGGCGGCGCCTCGCACAGTTGCAGGTTCTGGATCAGAGCCTCGGCGACCTCCAGGCGACCGTCTCTGCAAGGCTGGCTTCCGGTTCGGCCCGGCCCAGCGCGGCGCTCGAACCCGAGCAGTTACGCGCTGCCGTCAGTGACCGCCGCAGCGAACTCGCAGCCGATGTCGCCAAGGCCCAGGCGAGGCTGGCGCGCTTTACCGGCGATCCCCAGGCTGATGTCTCGGGTGATCCGCCTATTCTCGAGGTTGATCGTACCAGACTGGTGGCAGGGCTGGCTTCGCTTCCGAGCCTGCAGGCACTCGACGCCGGCGTAGGCGCGGCGGATGCAGAAACCGAACTTGCCCGCGCCGGCAAGCGCCCTGGTTGGCGTGTGAGCACCTCCTATGGTCGCCGCGACCCCGCCTATGGCGACATGGTATCGGTTGGCGTCAGCATCGATCTGCCGTTGTTCGCCAAACGCCGGCAGGATCCGATGATCGCCGCGCGAGCGAGCGAAGCGGAACGGGCGCGGCTGTTGCGCACGGCCGGGGAACGCGAACTCGTGGCGTCGCTCGATGGCGACCTTGCCGACCATGCCATGCACCACCAGCGGCTGATGAACGCTCGGCAGACGCTGGTGCCGCTCGCCAAACGCCGGGCCGAACTCGACATGGCGAGCTATGCCGGCGGCAGGCTGGATCTCGGTAGCGCGCTGCTCTCGACGCTCGCGCTCGCCGAGGCCGAAGTCGATGCCCTGGCGCGCGAGGTCGATGTCGCACGCGACGCGATCCGGATCAATTTTACCTATGGGGAGATGCGGCCATGAAGATGGACGTTTCAGCGGCCGCGCGCTGGCGCGCGGGAATACTGGCGGCGGTGCTGATCGCGGGCGGCAGCGGATATTGGCTCGGACAGCGGGGGAATGGCGAAGCGGAGCCAACGACGGCGAGCGATGGTGCGCGCAAGGTGCTCTACTATTACGATCCGATGTTTCCGAACCAGAAGTTCGACAAGCCCGGCAAGTCGCCTTTCATGGACATGCAGCTTGTCCCCAAATATGCCGACGAAGGTGCAGCCGGTACGGCGGCACAGGGTGTCAGCATCGATCCGGCGGCGATGCAGAACCTGGGTATCCGGGTTGTTGCCGCCGAGATGGGCAATCTTGACGCCACACTCAATGCGACCGGCAGCATCGACTTCAACCAGCGCGATGTGGCGATCGTCCAGGCCCGCTCGGGCGGGTTCGTCTCGCGCGTCTATGGCCGCGCGCCTGGCGACGTGATCGGCGCAGGCGCGCCCATCGCTGATGTGCAATTGCCCGAATGGGGCGGCGCGCAAACCGAATTCCTCAGCGTCAAACGGCTCGGCAAGCCGGAGCTGTTGGCAGCCGCGCGGCAGCGATTGCGGCTGATGGGCATGTCGGACGGCCTCATCACCCAGATCGAGCGGACGGGCCGGACCAATGGCACAGTGACGATCACCTCGCCGATCGCGGGTGTAATCCAGTCGCTCGATGCCCGGCAAGGCGTGACGCTTTCCCAGGGACAGACACTCGCGCAAGTCAATGGCATCGGCACTGTCTGGCTCAATGCCGCCGTTCCCGAAGCGCAGGCTGGGAGCGTCAGGGTCGGGCAAAATGCCACTGCTTCACTCACCGCCTTCCCGGGTGAGAGCTTTGGCGGGCGGGTAATTGCCATCCTTCCGACCACGCAGGCAGACAGCCGCACGCTCACGGTGCGTATCGAGCTTGCCAATCGTAGCGGTCGCCTGCGCCCGGGCATGTTCGCTCAGGTCGCGCTGGGCGGGGATGCTAAGCCTGCGCTGCTGGTGCCGAGCGAAGCGGTGATCCGGACGGGTATCCGCAGCATCGTCATGCTGACGATGGGCGATGGCCGCTATCATCCGGCGGAAATCCGGACAGGCCGTGAAGGCGGCGGAAAGACCGAGATTCTGCAAGGGCTCAGTGTCGGCGAGAAGGTCGTGGCCTCGGGGCAGTTCCTGCTCGATTCCGAAGCAAGTCTCACCGGCATCGCCGTGCGGCAGCTGGAAGGCAGCCGATGATCGCCAGGATCATTCGCGCCTCGGTCGCGGCGCGCGGGCTGGTGCTGGCGACAGCACTGGTGCTGACAATCATCGGGGTGGCGGCCGTCAGGAGCACCCCGGTCGATGCGCTGCCGGATCTTTCCGACGTGCAGGTTATCATCCGCACGACCTACCCGGGGCAGGCCCCGCAGATCGTCGAGAACCAGGTCACCTATCCGATCACCTCGACCATGCTCTCGGTTCCCGGCGCACGCGTGGTGCGCGGCTATTCGTTCACCGGCGACAGCTTCGTCTATGTGCTGTTCGACGACGGCACCGATCTCTACTGGGCGCGCAGCCGCGTGCTCGAATATTTGAGCCAGGTGCAGAGCCGTCTGCCCGAAGGCGCCAAAGCTTCGCTGGGGCCGGACGCGACGGGCGTGGGCTGGATTTACGAATATGCGCTGGTCGACAAGACAGGACGGCACGATCTGGCGCAGCTGCGCTCGATCCAGGACTGGTTCTTGCGCTACGAGTTGAAGGCCGTCCCCGGCGTCGCGGAAGTCGCCAGCATCGGCGGCATGGTCAGGCAATATCAGGTCGTGGTCGATCCGCAGAAGCTGGCGGCCTATGGTGTCACGGCGACGGAAGTGACCGATGCCTTGAAGCGCGCCAACCAGGAAACCGGGGGCGCTACGGTCGAAATGGCCGAAGCCGAATATACCGTGCGAGCCAGCGGTTACCTGAAGACCCTCGATGACTTCCGGGCCGTGCCGATCCGCACAGCGGCGGGCGGCATTCCGGTGATGCTGGGTGATGTCGCGTCGGTCCAGATCGGCCCCGACATGCGGCGCGGGATCGCCGAACTCAATGGTGAGGGCGAGGTTGCGGGCGGTGTCATTGTCATGCGGCAGGGCAAGAATGCCCGCGAAGTGATCGAGGGCGTCAAGACCAGGCTCGACGAGTTGAAGAAAAGCCTGCCGCCCGATGTCGAGATCGTCACGACTTACGACCGATCGGGCCTGATCGACCGTGCAGTCGAGAACCTCACCGGCAAGCTAATTGAGGAGTTCATCATCGTTGCGCTCGTCTGTGCGCTGTTCCTGTGGCACGCGCGCTCAGCGCTGGTGGCGATCCTGACGCTGCCGCTCGGCATCCTCATCGCCTTCATCGTCATGCGTGCGCAGGGATTGAACGCCAATATCCTGTCACTGGGGGGCATCGCCATTGCTGTCGGCGCGATGGTCGATGCGGCGGTGGTGATGATCGAGAATGCCCACAAGCATCTCGAACGCTGGCACCATGACCATCCCGGCAGCGAGCCCGATGACCCGACGCGCTGGCGAATCATCACCGATGCGGCCGCTGAAGTCGGACCGGCGCTGTTCCTCAGCCTGCTGATCATCACGTTCTCGTTCATCCCGATTTTCTCGTTGCAGGGCCAGGAGGGACGGCTGTTCTCACCGCTCGCCTTCACCAAGACCTATGCGATGGCGGCGGCGGCCTTGCTGTCGATCACCTTGATACCGGTCTTGATGGGTCTGTTGATCCGGGGGAAAATCCCCAGCGAAGACGCCAATCCCGTCAACCGCTGGCTGACCCGCGCCTATCGCCCGGCGCTCGACTGGGTGCTCGAGCGGCCGAAGAAGGCGCTGCTGATCGCCGCCCTGATCTTTGCCACGAGCCTATGGCCGATGGCCAAGCTGGGCGGCGAGTTCATGCCGCAGATGAATGAGGGCGATTTACTCTATATGCCTTCGGCTCTCCCCGGCATCTCGGCCGCCAAGGCATCGATGCTGCTCCAGCAGACCGACCGGCTGATCAAGACCATGCCCGAGGTTGAAAGCGTGTTCGGCAAGGCGGGCCGCGCCGACACTGCAACCGATCCCGCTCCGCTCGAAATGTTCGAGACGACCATCCGGTTCAAGCCGCAATCCGAGTGGCGACCAGGCATGACGCAGGAAAAGCTGATCGAGGAACTGGATGCGCGGGTCAGGGTGCCCGGCCTCGCCAATTTCTGGATACCACCGATCCGTAATCGCATCGACATGTTGGCTACGGGGATAAAAAGTCCGGTCGGGATCAAGGTGGCGGGCTCGGACCTTGCAGAGATTGATCGCACCTCGAAGCGGATCGAGCAGGTGGTCAAGACGGTGCCGGGCGTCGCCTCGGCGCTGGCCGAACGGCTCACCGGCGGGCGCTATATCGATGTCGACATCAATCGCACGGCGGCGGCGCGCTACGGCCTCAGTGTCGCCGATGTTCAGGCGGTGGTGTCGGGCGCGATCGGCGGCGAAAGCATCGGCCAGACGGTCGAGGGCCTTGCGCGCTATCCGATCAGCGTGCGCTATCCCCGCGAAATCCGCGACAGTCTCGATGACATTGTCAATCTGCCGGTGCTCACACCCTCGCGACAGCAGATCACCCTTGGCACCGTCGCCGATGTGCGGATCAGCGATGGTCCGCCGATGCTGCGCAGCGAAAACGGCAGGCCGGTCACCTGGATCTATGTCGATGGGCGCGGGCGCGATCTTCAGACACTGGTCGGGGACATGCAGACGGCAATCGCGCGCGAGGTCAAACTCCCGCCCGGCATCAGCGTCTCCTACACCGGCCAGTTCGAGTTCCTCGTGCGCGCGACCGAGCGGATGAAGATCGTCGTGTCGGTGACGCTCGCGATCATTTTCGCGCTGCTCTACCTCACCTTCCGCCGCTGGGACGAGGCCCTGCTGATCATGGGCACGTTACCGTTCGCGCTGACTGGTGGGCTGTGGCTGCTCTATCTGCTCGGCTACAACCAGTCTGTCGCCAGCGGCGTGGGGTTCATCGCGCTGGCTGGCGTGGCCGCAGAGTTCGGCGTGGTGATGCTGATCTATCTGAAACATGCGCTTGATGACCGTCAGGACGGTGATGTCGCTGCCGCCGTTCGCGAAGGCGCGCTGCTGCGTGTCCGGCCCAAGGCGATGACGGTTGCGGTGATCCTTGCCGGGCTTTTCCCGATCCTGATCGGCACCGGCACCGGGTCCGAAGTGATGAGCCGGATCGCCGCTCCCATGGTCGGCGGAATGCTGACCGCGCCGCTCCTGTCGATGTTGATCATTCCGGCCGCCTATCTGCTGATGCGCCGCAAATCCCGACCCAACATTCAACCCGAAGGAGAAGTGCAGTGAAGAAGTCCCTGTTGATTGCGTCTAGCCTGGCACTGGCGGCCTCGCTTTCCGCCTGCAAAAAGGAAGCTGAGGCACCGCTATCCGCTGAGACCGCCGCCTCCGGCAGCATGGCTGAAATGCCGATGGCGACGGAGATGAAGCACGGCAAAGGCGTCGGAACCGTGACCGGGATCGATGCGGCCAAGGGCATTGTGACGCTTGATCACGGCAACATCGCGGAACTGCAGTGGCCCGCCATGAAGATGGGCTTTGCCATAAAGGCCGAACTGCTCGCGGACATCAAGGTTGGTGACAGGGTCGACTTCGAGTTCGACTGGGATGGCAAAGCCGGAACGGTCACGAAGATCGCGAAGTCCGGCTCATAACGATTAGTCAGGTAGCGTCAGTGATCGGCCATGAAACTCGGCGGTGGCACCCATGTTTCGGGACAAAACCGGTTCCCCCAGTTGCAAATTTCCCGCAACATGGGATGCAGCCCGCGCCCCATCTCGGTCAGTGCATAGGCATAACGCACCGGGCGTTGCTGATAGGGCGCCTTGCCGATCAGGCCCGCACTCTCCATCCGGCCAAGGCGGTCCGCCAGGATGTTGGTCGTGATCTTTTCTGGAGACGACAGGAACTCGGAATAGCGGGATTTGCCGGTCAGCAGATCCCGAAGGATGATCAAGGTCCAGCGATCGCCGACGAGATCCAGGGTAGTGGCGATCGGGCAGGGGGAACGGAATTTTTGGGTCATCAGGCCACCGGATGAAGTGTCACTTGTATAATGCAAGTGACTATGAAACTCTGCAAGCAGCAAGGTGCCGAGGAGAATCGGGATATGACAACTGCACTTGAAGGCGGCTGTTTGTGCGGCTTGGTCCACTACTCGGCAAATTCCGAGCCGTTGATGGTCGGACACTGCTATTGTGTGGATTGCCGCAAGAGCAGCGGCACCAGCCATTGCACCCATGTCGCTGTTCCGGATGCGAGCTTTTCAGCGAGCGGCGAGATCAAATTCCACGAACGCCCGGCTGACAGCGGCAACATCATCAGCCGGGGATTCTGCCCCGCATGCGGCTCTGCCATCCTGTCGCGCAATTCGGGAATGGCGGGAATGACATTCATCCGGGCCTCCAGTCTCGACGATCCTGAATCGGTGGCACCGCAGATGACCGTCTACGCGGCCCGTGCACCGTCCTGGGCCGTATTGGACCGTGCGAGACCCGTCTTCGACGTCATGCCCGAAGGCGGACCTGAAGCCGCGATGCCGGCGGGTTAAACCGTGGCCTGTGACGAGGAACTCGCCGAGCGGATGCGCGCCGCCCTGGGAAATGGTCCCGCATTTTCCGAAAAGCGGATGATGGGTGGCGTTTGCTTCTTCCTTAACGGCAACATGATCGGCGGCGCCGATCGATCGAAGGAGGGCTTACGCAGGCTCATGTTCCGCGTCGGTAAGGCCAACGAGGCTGCTGCGGATTTGCCGGGTGGATTGCCGATGTTCCTGGGCGAACGGCCAATGCCGGGCTTCTACTTCGTCGATGGCGACCAGTGCGATGACGCCTTGCTTGGGCAATGGCTGGCCGTCGCATTGGAACATGCGGCAAGCCTTCCGCCAAAATGAACTGGCTGTCGGCTGAAACGGTCTGGTTTCTGGCCGAACTGCGCGACAACAATGATCGCGAATGGTTCGCGCGGCACAAGGATCGATACGAGCAAGTGCTCAAGCATCCTGGCGAGGCCTTTGCCGCGGCCATGGCGAATGAACTTTCAGCGTGGAGAGGCGTGCCTCACGATTACCGGATCTTTCGCATCCATCGCGACGTCCGCTTCTCGAAGGACAAGAGCCCGTTCAACGCGCACCTCCACATCAGCTTTGCTGCAGGTGGCGGTTGCAAGGACGGCGCGCCGGTCTGGATGTTCGGTCTCAATCCAGGTGGCGTGACCCTTGGTGCGGGCATATTCGCGTTTTCTCCGTCTCAGCTTGAACGGTGGCGCGCGATGTGCGGGGCTCCCGGCGGAGCACAACTGGCTTCGACCCTGGCCGCGCTCGCCCAAGACGGCATCCGTTTGTCCGATCCCGAACTCAAGCGCGTTCCCCCACCATACAATGCGGACCACTCGCGCGGCACCGATCTGCGCCGCAAGGGTCTAACTGCCTGGATCGATGATCCCGATCCGGCGCTGGCCTTCGGAATTGAGGGCCCGGCAAATTGCGTCGGAAGGCTCGCGAAATTGCGTGCAATCGTCGATATTCTGGCGGATGTCGGCAATCGATGATCGGCAAGGGCGCCGGCAGGCGGTGAGCATGGGGCGTGTCAACGTTCTTATACAGTCGCAAAGTGCCCGAGCAGCGCACCTGGCGCATAAAGGCCGACCGGATGTACCGCGAACGGGACAAAGCCGGGAAGCGCCTCGATCCGCTCGAGCCACGCCCGGATGCGCTGATAGGCAGTGAGATCAACATTGCCTTCAGGCGCGCGGGCAACGTAGCTGTATAGCGAGACATCGGCGATCGTTGGACGATCCGCGGCAAGCCATCCCGTTAGCTCAAGCTCAGTCTCGATCAATGCCAGCAGCGCATGCGATCGATCAATGGCGGCCTGGGCGTCTATCTTGGCGCCGAACAGTGTGACGAGTCTCGCGCTAGCTGGCCCCTGGACCAACTGACCGGCGGCGACCGATAGCCAGCGCTGCGCACGCGCAGCACCCAGCGCATCATCGGGATACCAGTCCGTCCGGCCGAACTTTCGGGCCAGATAGACGAGGATCGCGTTTGAATCCGCGATCACTGATCCATCGTCCTCCAACACCGGCACTTGTCCGAACGTATTCATCCGAAGAAAGTCGGCACTCTTGTGCTGACGCGCCGCGAGGTCGACTTCGACCAGTTCGAATTCCGCGCCAAGCAAGGATAGGAAAAGGCGCGCCCGGTGCGAATGCCCGGATTTGGGGCTGTGGTAGAGTTTCACGAACGATCTCCACTGCCAGCGAGCAGTTCCTCTGGGAGGGCGGCCAGAGCCCTATGGAACGGCGCTGTCGACCCAAGTCCCCTGGCGAGGACGAGACTGCCCTGTATAAGCACCAAGGCCCGTTCGGCTCTCTCTTGCGCCACGGTTGAAGGGCAACCGGTTTCGGCGATCACGTTCGCCAGCGCCTCGATGAAGGCATCTAACATCGCACGGATTGTCGCTTTGAATGGACTGTCTTCGCCGATCGGAGAGGAGAGCAGGTTAAGCAGGCAAGCCTGCTTACCGCCCTGGTAAAAGGAGTCGAGCTCGCGCGTCATCGCGGCGATGCGCTCGCGCGGGGTGCCCGCACCAGCGAGCAGGGTCAGCACATGCTCACCAAGCCAGCGCCCGGCTTCCTGAAGAACCTCCAGCCCCATCTGCTCCTTGCCGCCAGGGAAGCGGTGATAGAGGCTCGCCTTCTTCAGGCCGCTCGCCTCCGACAGAAGCGCAAGTGACGCACCTTCGTACCCGACCTCGCGGAAGGTCGCGCTCAGCCGATCCATCAGAGCATTGCTTTCAATCATCGCCTTGCGGGCCATCCGAGCGGATCTCCATATTTACCGAATGATCGGTATATTATCTTGACGGCCATCTGTCGAGGGGATAGTTCAATTTTACCGTTCGTTCGGTAATGATTCGCAAACAGCAAATGGAGAACCCCATGACCAAGGCCGCCATCATCATCTATTCCGATCCCAAACCGGGCTCCGAGGAAGCGCTGGGCCGCCTCTTCAACGCCCTGTTCCTCGCCTATGAGCTCAAGGAAAAGCAGCAGGAAGTCGCCATCATCTTCCAGGGTGCCGGCACGCGCTGGCCGGCCGAACTGGTCAAGGCCGACCATCCGGCGCACGCCCTTTACGAAGCGGTCAAGGATGTCGTGGCCGGCGTGTGCGGCGGCTGTGCCGATGTCTTCGGCGCGACCGAGGATGCCCGCAAGACCGGGCTCAAGCTCGATTACGAGAAAGCGATCCCGGGCACGCCCGGCATTCTCGATATCTCGACCTATCTCGACCACGGTTACGCGCTGGTCACGTTCTGACCGGCGTGCCGGCGCCCGGTCTCTCTCCCCCCGCCCCGGCCGGGCGCCGGCCAACCCCAGTACAAAGGCTGCCGACATGGACCATCAGACCCCCGTCAGCGACATCGCCTTCACTCCGACCGTCAAGCAGCTCCAGGCCCGCAATGGCTCGCGCGATGCCTATGCGAAGATGGAAAGCGGCATGGGCTGGCATGATACCATCACGCCCCAACTGGCCGAGTTCATATCCCGGCAGAACAGCTTCTATCTCGCCACGGTCAATGCCGAGGGGCAGCCCTATATCCAGCATCGCGGCGGGCCGCGCGGCTTCCTGAAGCCGCTCGACGACCGCACGCTCGGAATGGCGGACTTCAGGGGCAACCGACAGTTTATTTCCCAGGGCAACCTTCAGGAGAACCGC